>JABDFX010000001.1:0-21766 GCA_013286315.1 Bacteroidota bacterium
TACGGGAGCCGTATTTCTTTTGAACCTGGCTGTTCCGACTCCGGGCGACCATGTATTGATCGTGCTGGCACAGGACAGTGCTTTCCTTTTCAGAAATAATGGTATTACAAAAAATCCCTACCCCATAGGAATTCCGGGTGTATTCACCATTACCGGAAACAGCGCTATCAATACGGCGAATTGTAAGGATACCGGTTTTTATCATGCTTATTATTATTTCTTTTATGATACAAAAATCTCTCTCAATAAATGCCCTTCTCCAAGAGTAGCCGTTCAGGCTAAAACGCCTGCTCCGGTTGTTTTGACACGCATTGGCAATTTGTTGTCCAGCAATTATGCATCGGGTAACCAATGGTATTTTAACGGTACCCCGATTCCGGGTGCAACGAAGCAAACAGACACCCTGGGGCCACCCGGCCCGTATAAAGTGACTGTAAACGACAGCACGGGATGTTCCCTGGTTTCTGACGTGTATGACTATACGCCGGGCAATGATATCGGACTGATCGTGGCGCCGAATCCAAACAATGGTGTATTCAGTGTAGAATTCTATCAAACGTCAACACAGGATGTAGATCTGCGGGTACTGGATATCAATGGCCGCTTGTTGTACCAAATACAACAACCGAATTTCAGAGGCTCGTTTAATAAATCCATTAACCTGGGCGTAGTGAGCGCCGGCGTGTATGTTTTACAACTTCAAATCGGATCGAATAAATACGTGCGAAAAATTGCGGTATACTAGATCAATTGTCAATTGTTAATTGTCAATTGTCAATTGTTATTTTTTGATGTTTGTTGGTTATCAATTTTGAGTAATGAGTTATGAGTTATCTTAGTAATTGACAATTGACAATTAACAATTAACAATTGAATATGGCGCTTCCCTGGCAAACCGGAAAAGTTATTCGCATTGAAGATGCTACATCGGTTACGCGCCGGTTTTGGATTGAGTTGATTTCCGGAGAACCTTTTCATTTTGAACCCGGCCAATTTGTAACCCTGGATCTTCCCATTCACGAGAAGCCCTCCAAACGATGGCGCAGTTATTCCATTGCATCCTGGCCCGATGGCAGTCCGGTTATAGAGTTGGTTATTGTACTCCTGGAAGGAGGAGTCGGAACCAAATATCTTTTTGAAGAAGTCAAAGTGGGTAGCGAATTGACCTTACGCGGACCGCTCGGCTCGTTCACTTTACCTGCTCCGCTGGAAAAAGATATTTTCCTCATTTGCACCGGAACAGGCATTGCACCTTTCCGCGCCATGGTTCATCATATATTAAATCATAATCTGCCACACCGTAATATCTACCTGATATTCGGATGCCGTCGACTCGGAGACGCGCTTTACCAAAAGGAAATGGAAGAGCTGGAACTGAATCTGACCAGTTTTCAATACCTGCCCGTTTTTTCAAGAGAAGTACCCGAAAACCGCGAACACCTGATCCGGACTGGCTACGTGCATGCTGTGTTCGAAGAAATTTGTAAAAAGAAAAAGAACCAGCAGCATATAAACGGAATGGAGTCCGGAAATTATTCACCTTCCTTTTATTTGTGTGGCTGGAAAGTCATGATCGACGAAGCGAAAAAAAGAATCGTTGATTTGGGCTTTGACCGCAAGTCGATTCATTTGGAGTTATATGGTTAAAAAGCCTAAAGCTTAAAGCCTAAAGCCTAAAACCAGATCAAGTTTAAAACCGTATTGGGATTTTAGTGTTCCGGATTTTCAACTTTAGGTTCACGAATCGATTTTATCAACCCGATTAACATCGCTTTTATATGATTTATTTTCCCATTCAGCGTTGTGTAGAGTATTGAATCGAAATATGAAAGGTCCTTCATAAGCAGACTGCAATATTCAACTTCCAGAATAGATCCTAAAGAAATGTCAAGAAAATGAACAAAATCTTTTTCCGAATTTCTGCCACTTCCCTCAACTATATTAAAAGGCACTGAGTAAGCTGCTCTCTTCAACTGTCTGGTCAATTCATATTGCTCACTAATTGGTAAAACCGGAATTACCGCTGTATAAATGAACTGCACCAAATCGTGAGACTTGATCCAAACTTCATATTTATTATAATTTCTCATTTCACAAAGGAAGATTCTGCACTTGAACCTTACAAAGTGTTTTACCATAATTCATGGACGTAAAATAACGGTTGAATCGACCGTCACTTCGATTTGTTTAGCCAATAGGCTTGACCTGGTTTAAGGTTTTAGGCTTGTATTAGTTTTAGGCTTTAGGCTTTAGGCTTTAGGCTTATAAACCTGAAGCCGACTGCCCCAGATGCTTCTTGGCGAGCAGTTGTTTACGAAGAGCAATATTGGGGATTTTTTTGGATGTTACCTGTACTTCGTTATTGGGGGATTTCATAGTAATCACCGGACTCTTGATATCCTGAATTTTGGATTCCATATTCAGGGTTTCGCGTTCCAGATCCAGGATGATTTCATAGTTACTGAGGATCTCTCTTTCCAGCTCCTCTATTTTTGCTTTGGCCTTCAAAATCATTTTCGCTCTGAAGGCAAATCCTACGAAAACTGATAAACCTAATATAAAAGCAAGCAGGTAGATATTCAGCGAAACCTCGTTCGTAAGCATGGTTGATGTTAAATTAATTAATCAGAGTCAAAGGTTTGTCAAAAGTACACGCTGGGGCTGGATGGAGCTTTCCGGCGAGGGTTTATCATGCCATTGGAGGTAATTCCCAAATGTAAGGTTTCCCTTTTAAGTATTATAAAATTTGTTTTTCCACTATTTCACGGACAGAATCGATGGATATCCTTTCCTGCTGCATGCTGTCCCGGTAGCGTATGGTTACCGTCCGGTCGTCTTTGGTTTGGTAGTCTATGGTAACGCAAAAGGGTGTGCCGATGGCATCCATACGGCGATACCGTTTCCCGATGGTATCTTTTTCTTCATAAAAACATCGGAACTGGCTCCGGCAGGCTGACATCAGTTCTTTGGCAATTTCCGGCAGACCGTCTTTTTTGACCAGCGGCAGGATGGCCAGCTTCACAGGTGCCAGCATGGGAGGAAATTTCAATACCACCCGGCTGTCCTTTTTGTCGGCCGTGCTCAGGTCTTCTTCCTGGTAGGCCTCACTTAAAATCATCAGGATCGTCCGGTCGAGGCCGATGGAGGTTTCAATTACATAGGGGATATAATGCTGATTGAGTTCCGTATCGAAATAAGTAAGTTTTTTCTTACTGTACTCCTGGTGATTTTTCAAATCAAAATCTGTACGGGAGTGAATGCCTTCCACTTCCTTGAAACCCATCGGGAACAGATATTCTATATCACAGGCGGCATCGGCATAATGGGCGAGTTTGACATGGTCATGAAAACGGAATTTATCGGGTGAAATGCCCAGACTCAAATGCCATTTCATCCGTGTTTCTTTCCAATGCTCATACCATTCTTTCTGTGTACCGGGCCGGATGAAAAACTGCATTTCCATTTGTTCAAATTCGCGCATCCGGAATATAAACTGGCGGGCCACGATTTCATTTCGGAAAGCCTTGCCGGTTTGTGCGATTCCGAAGGGGATTTTTAATCTGCCGGTTTTCTGAACGTTCAGGAAGTTCACAAAAATACCCTGGGCTGTTTCCGGCCTGAGGTAGATTTCACTGGCCTCTTCCGCCAGGCTCCCGAGCTGGGTGGAAAACATCAGATTGAATTGCCTGACGTCACTCCAGTTGGATGTGCCGCTGATAGTACATTTGATATTCTTCTCTTCAATTAATTTTTTGAGACCCTCGAAATCATTTTGGGCGAGCAGCCTGTCCATGGTTTCCAAAATTTCTTTGGCCTCCTGCTTCCCGCTTCCCGCCTCCCGCTCACCGATTCCGGCTTCCAGTTCATCGGCATAAGCCTCGATCAGGTGATCCACCCTGTATCGTTTCTGGCTGTCCTTATTATCAATCATCGGGTCACTGAAATTGTCCACATGACCGGAGGCCTTCCAGGTGGTTGGATGCATAAAAATCGCGGCATCAATACCCACTATATTATCTGTGAGCTGGGTCATACTCTTCCACCAGTAATCCCGTATATTCTTCTTGAGTTCGCTGCCATACTGGCCGTAGTCATAAACAGCACTAAGCCCATCGTAAATTTCACTGGACGGAAATATGAATCCATATTCCTTACAATGGGATATAATTGCCTGTAGTTTTAACGTATCATTTGCCATAACGGCTGCAAAAGTAAGGAGAATGAATAACCCGGAGCAACTCCTTCGGCCTCATTGTAGTAAATTTGGCGCTATGTCGGCATTGAGAAAATGTCAGCCCTTTCTATTCGTCCTCTTGTTGCTCTTCGTATCCTTCAGTGTGTGCGCCCAGACGAAAGTACTGAGAGGTGTTATCCGGGATGAACAAAGCGGCGAACCTGTTCCCTTTGCCTCAATGCAAATGGAAAAAAGTGGTCATGGACTACTCAGTGACTCAGCCGGTGGATTTACCATGCGTTTTGAACAATGGCCAAAGGATACCCTCCGGATCACTTATGTGGGTTATCAGCCTTATGCCCTTATATTGAATGATTCTCTTATGAGACGAGCAGTAAACGACAGCTTGTTCGTCTATATCACGATGGCACGCGGCAGGTATAATAACGAAGTGGTCGTCAGAGCAAAAGTAGATTTCGGACTGTTGCTCTGGCGCAAGATCAAAAAACATAAAGAACAGAACGACCGTTACCGGTTCCAGAATTTCTCCTACGAATTATATAATAAGCTGGAACTGGACCTGAACCAGGTAAACAAAGAAAGGCTCGAGACCGTCAAATTACTCAAGCCTTTTGCTTTTATCCTGAATAACGTCGACAGCAGCGAAGAACACCCATTTCTTCCCATATATATTACGGAAACACTCTCTGACTATTACTATGTGCGCGACCCGGTTACGAAAAGACGTGAAGTGATAAAAGGAAGTAAAACCGTCGGCCTGAATAATGAGAGTGTAAGCAAGTATCTGGGCGGGATGCAACAGAATCTGGATTTCTATAATAATTTCATTCCGGTATTCGATAAAAGATTTGTGAGTCCGCTCAGCAACAACGGCGATTTTTATTACCGCTACCGGATTATTGATACCCAGTATGTGAATTCACGCAGGCTGCTCCACCTGATCTTTACGGCGAAAAGAAAAGGCGAAAATACTTTTGAAGGAGATTGCTGGGTACATGATTCCAGTTTCGCCATTCAGAAAATGACACTCCGCCTGGATGCCTCTTCCAATCTGAATTTTGTACGGGAACTCACCATCATTCAGGAGTTCTCGCTGATAAACGATACAACCTGGTTTCTTTCCAGGGATAAATTCGTGGCCACCCTGGCGCCACTGGGTAAAAACAGAATGGGCATGATCGGCAGAAAAACCACCACCTATAAAAATATCGTGTACAACGACAGCTCGGTGGTCCGTGAGGTGGATAAAAATAAGATTTCGGAAGAAATAATGTTCTCTGAAAATGCGCGACAGCGATCGGATTCATTCTGGCTGAAATACCGGCACGAAGTATTAACCAAGAACGAGAAGGCGATTTACAAAATGGTGGATACCCTCACAAATATGCCCGCGTTTCATACCTATGCCAATGTGCTGAACTTTATTGGTACCGGATATCTCAACATCGGGAACTATGTGATCGGTCCCTGGTACAACTGGATTTACGCCAATGAACTACAGGGGTTCCGCCTGCGGTTCGACCTCGGCACCAATAAAGGTTTTAATAAAAACCTGATCCTGCATGGTTATATGGCATATGGATTCGGTGATAAGGTATGGCATTGGGAGGGAGACGCCCTTTATTTATTTAAACGGAACCCCCGAATGAGCCTATATGCGATGTTCCGTCAGGATCTGGACTATGGTCAACAGTATTATGATGAGATCACAAGCGATAATATATTCGCCATCGCCGTCAGAAAGCCCGGCATCCCGATTAAATTCATCAACCTGACAGAACAACAAGTTCAATGGTTCAATGAATGGTTGAATGGATTTTCGGTAACCTTCACCGCAGACCATAAAGTATATAATCCGGAACTGAACCTGGCACCGCTGAGTGATTTTATAAAAGGACCCGGCAATCCGATGAATGGATTTGAACTTTCAGTAAACCTTCGTTTTGCCTTCCTGGAGAAATTTTTTGAAACCACGTTTTACCGCACGAGCCTCGGCAGTGAGTTCCCCATCATCGATGTGAAATATACCCATGGATTTCCGGGTGTTCTGGGCAGTACGCTTACATACAATAAACTGTTCGTGAGTATTTCCGATATCATCAAAGTGCCTCCGATAGGTACGCTCTACTATAATTTTTTCGGAGGCAAAACCACCGGAGTGCAACCCTTTCCCTTCCTCAATGTAGCTCCCGGTAATGAAACTTATTACTACAATAAGTATGCATTCAGCCTGATGAATAAATACGAATACCTGCACGATCAGTTTCTTGGATTCAATTTCGAGCATAATATCGGCAGCGGCATATTCCGGTTTACTCCCCTCACGCGTAAATTGAAATTCCGGCAGTTTTATAATGTCAAATTGTTATGGGGGCATCTTTCGACGGAGAATGCCGCCTATAATAATAATCAGGATTATACTTTCAAATCACTGGACGGCAAAACCTATATGGAAATCGGAACCGGCGTTGACAATATCTTCCGTTTTCTCCGGGTCGATTTTATCTGGCACGTACTGCCCACCGGCCAGGATCTTTCCTATATTCAAAAGTTTGGTGTGTTCGGCAGTTTCAGATTACAGTTTTAGATAAACGGCCCTGGTACGCCCAACGCTTAACGCGTAACGCCTAACGCGTAACGCCTAACGCGTAGTGCATAACGCGTAACGCCTAATGTAAATGGGAAATTCCCAATTTCAAATTATCATTTCATTTAGAATTTTCATACTATACACGCTTCCCACATTCACCACACTACGAAATTTGGCGTTACGCGTTACGCGTTAAGCGTTACGCGTTATGGGCTGTTCAAAAATAACCTGGCTGTTCTAAGTCCAGGCCTGGCGGAATGTACAGCACTTATATCCGATAACTGGTGATAATAAAATATCGCATTTTTTCTGTCCCCACATTTTTCTGATGCCAGTCCCGCACCATATAGTCCGTTAAAACGGTTTGGATGTGCTACTAAATCCTCCTGATAGGCCGTCAATGCTTTTTCCTTATATCCCATCTCCAATAACATATCCGCCAATAGCTCCCTGGCAGGAATAACTTCTCCGGGCGTTACGGGATTTTTTTCCGTTGCATCTTCCATATCAGCAGCAGATATCATATGTTCCAACGCACTACTATATTTCCCTGCTTTGAATAACATCCAGGCTTCAGAGGCCATGATCTGAATATCAACCTGGTTCGCCTTGTATGTGTTTTTCTGTCGAAGAAGGGTATCGCGAAGTGTTTTTAATTTATCAAGTTCGGACACGGCCGAATCCATAAGGCCTGCATGTACTGCACCCAGCAAACGCGTAAAATGAATGATCGCTTTTTCCCAGGGGAATTTATCCCAGGGAAAGGAACCGGGATATATTTCGAGTGTAGCCGCTTCCTTCCACATCCTGTTTTCGAGTACATAACGGGCAGGAATAGCCGCAAATGCGTAGGCAACTTTGAAATTCGCAGGGTAAACCTCACGGATCGTTCGCAGATAATCCCACTGCGCTTTTGCCAGGCTATCATCCCCTTTCTGCAGGTAAGCATAGACCAGATAATCCATTCCGTGAAATTCTTCGTCCCAATGACCTTTCAAACCGGCGTTCTCTGCATAACACTTCGCAGAGGCAGTTGAAATCAGATTGGAGCTGATACATTCATCCCAAAGTCCCAGCCGGGTAAAAATATGAGAAGGCATATGCTGGGCATGCGCCGAAGCCGGTGCAACGGATGCATATTTTCTTGCGGCAGGCAATGCCAGTTCAGCCAATCCGGGATAATCGTAGGTGTGAATGATATAATGCACAATACCGGGATGGTTGGGTTCATTCGGATAAATGGCATTTAAAATGGCACCTGCTTTTTTTTGAAAGGCAAAAGTTTTATCGGAAGGATCGGCAGCAGCATCGAGGGACAGGGCATAGAATATCGCCGCTTCGTGGTCACCCGGATATTGGGTATATAATTTCTCCATGGCTTTTTCATACCGGATGCAACGGGTATGCTGATCGGCTTTTTCCCAGTCCTTGTAGTAGGCAGCGATCGCATGTATATAACCAGATTCCCTTTCCGGTATACTATTCAGGGATTCCGCCAATTCAATCACTTTCGATCCCTTGATCAGTTCGGTCGGTCCGGGCGGAGCCCAGAGCGGATGATAATTGCACATCGCAACACCCCAGTATGCCATGGCACATCCGGGTTCCTGGTCAATGATTTTTGTAAATACTTTTTCCGCCTCATCATATTCAAAGGAATGCAACAAGGCCATCGCCAGGTTGAATGTATTTTTAACCTCCTTTGAACAGGAAATATCAAATTGTACAGTACCAAATTGTTTATCAGCAGGACCACAAAGTACAATCTCCCCTCTTTTGAGGTTGATCGATTTGATCTCCTCAGAAGAAATGTTTTTATCTTTCGTTTTACAGGAACCCTGCAAAAGCAAAATAAAAATGATCAGATGCTTCCAGAAGAATATTCTTTTCATGGCGTGGGTCAATTCGTGATCCCAGGTTACAGAAGTTCCGTCACTTCCCGAATTTACGAAAATCAGGAATGAAACCCGAGATGTCTGACTCAGCAAGAGCCCAAACTTGCATATATTTAAACACAGTCAGCCCCACTTAACCCCGTTTGATGACCACAACCCAAAGCAACAGAATACAATCAATCGATTTTTTGAGGGGATTCGTAATGATTGTCATGGCGCTGGATCATTGCAGGGATTTTTTGCATTACAATGTTTCGATTGACCAGGACCCGCTTGACTTTTCCAACACGACTGTTTTTTTGTTCCTGACAAGATGGATCACACATTTCTGTGCTCCTGTTTTTGTATTCCTGTCCGGAACCAGTATTTTTTTATATGGCAGTAAAGCAAAATCAAAAAAACAAGTGGCATTTTTTCTTTTAACCCGTGGTATCTGGCTTATGCTGGTTGAGTTGCTCCTTATTCAGCCCCTTTGGGATTTTAATATCATAGTTATTTTTCTACAGGTTATCTGGGCAATCGGGTTGAGTATGGTAGTACTTTCCGTTTTGCAATTTCTTCCTTACAGGATATTACTGGCTATTGGCCTGATCCTGGTGTTCGGACATAACCTTCTCGATAAAACAGTCATTGAAAGTCCTTTCTGGGGATCCGTATCCTGGTCAGTGATACATCAGCGGCATTCTTATTTATTGAATGATCATCTGATGTTCACCATCCAGTATCCTTTTTTACCGTGGTTAGGTTTGATGATATTGGGTTATTCAACAGGCAGATTATACCTGCCCGGTTTCCCCCCAGCCTCAAGAAAAAAAATATTACGAATTACCGGTATGGTCGCTATCCTTTTATTCGTGGTCATCCGTCTGATCAATCAATATGGGGACATGCATCCATGGGCAATTCAGAAAACGCCTGTTTTTACATTACTTGATTTCATCAAAACCACGAAATACCCGCCTTCACTATTATATATTTTAATGACGATCGGCCCGGCCCTGATCATATTATCGATGGTTGAAAATGTACATGGCAGCCTGAGCCGGAAAATAATTGTATTCGGCAAAGTGCCTTTCTTCTATTATATACTTCACGTTTTCCTCATCCATACGATCGCCTGGCTGGCTTTTTTTGCAACGGGACATTCCTGGAAGGATCTGGATTTTACGCATTTCAGGGATGGCAGTCTGCCCTACGGAAGCGGCCACCCTTTATGGTTTGTTTATGCGGCCTGGATCGCAGTGATCGTGATTCTGTACTTCCCCTGCCGTTGGTATGCCCGTTATAAGGCAACACACAAGAAATGGTGGCTAAGTTATATCTAAAGCGTAACTTTCTTATTCACCTAAACCTAACGACAATGAATACCAAAAAATTCTTCATCGGAACATTGGCAGGCGGAATCGTTTTCTTCTTCCTGGGTTATCTGATTTATGGCATGGCACTGGCAGGTTTTTTCAGCCATCATACTTCCGCTGCGCCGGGATCTATGAAACAAATGAGTGAAATAATCTGGTGGGCGCTGATCCTGGGAAACCTGGCTTCGGGTGCTCTGCTCAGTTATATTTTCCTGAAACTGGGAAACATCGGTTCCTTTGGCAGCGGGGCGGGAACAGGTGCGGCCATCGGATTATTCGTATCGCTGAGTATGGATTTAATTCGATATGCAGTCGAAAACAGTTTTGACATGACCGCGATGATTGTCGATGTGCTGGTAGGAATCGTGATGTCTGCCATCGCAGGTGGGGTGATTGGTGTTGTTTTGGGCAGAGGGAAAACGATAAAATAATTCAATTTTTTAAAGGCTAAAAAAAATCCTTAGAGACTCCTTGCAGCAGCCAACGGTTTCTAAGGATTTTGTTATTCTGATTATCCAACGAATGGATAATTCGAATGAAACAACGATGAATATTTAACCGCCCGCCTTACGGATAGCGTCCCAGCTACGACGAATTTTTAACCGCACTCCCCACATATGTCGCCGGCAAAATGATTGTTCACGATCTTCTTTTTACGGATATCGTCCCAGTAAATGATTGTTCTACGACGAATTTTTAACCGCCCGCCTTACGGATATCGTCCCAGTAAATGATTGTTCTACGACGAATTTTTAACCGCCCGTCCCACAGATGTCGCCCGGCAAAATGATTATTCACGATCTTCTTTTATGGATATCGTCCCAGCAAATGATTGTTCACAATAATTGTCTTCAATTTCGTCGGATCTATCTGGCCTTCTTTTGCATAAACAATTTCTCCTCCGGGTTCCACCAGCATAGTGTAAGGAAAATCGCCATTCCATAAGGGATTGATTGCCCCGATCATTTTATTTTTATCATCTGTGCTAAAAAGGTAATTGGAATTCGATGCCTCCTGCTTTTGCAGGAATTGCTGCAATTTATCCCTGTTGCCCGGTCCGTCTATAGCAACGCTGATCAATTCAAAATCGCGGTCCCTGTACATTCGGTTAATGCTAATGAGATCGGGAAATGACTGTACGGAAGGAAGGGATTGAATTTCCCATATATATATCAGACGCAATTTCCCGGATGAGTTTTTCATGATGTTTTTTATACTATCCTCATTCATTACGTTCAGATAAACGGCTTCCTTAGCCCATTTCTCTTTGGCTTTTTGCACCTGCTCCTTTTTCTCCGACCATTTTACGGAGCATCCGAAAACTTTTGTTGTCTTTACCGGAACTTCGCGATGATTCAAAAGTGCTTCAATAGCATTTCGGGCATCTGTACTCGTCGGCGTTTTGAATGGATTCTCCATATCATCCACCCTGCCCTGGTAACGCAGCTTTCTGTCCTTATCAAAAATAAAAATATGTGGTGTGGCAATCGGCCCATAGGCTTTGGATACCGTCTCCGTTTCACCGTCATATAAATAGGGGAAATTGAATTTTTTTTCTTTGGCCCTTATTTTCATTTCTGCAAACGAATCCCCGAGATCGGAAAAATCGAGTTCATCCAGACGCAGGGAGGCGGGATCATTGGGGTTGATGGCTACCACGGCCACGCTTTTATTGGCATAGTCGGAAGTCATTTTGATGAGACGGTCCTCATAAGCCTGGGCTGTCGGACAATGATTGCAGGTAAAGACAACTACGAGCACTTCTGCATTTTTAAACGAAGCCAGGTTATATGTTTTATCATCAATTCCCTTCAATTGGAAATCAGGAGCTGCTGTGCCGATCTCCAGGGTTTTATGCTCATTATGATAGCGGGGTACAAAACCTGCCAGCATAAGAATAATGCAGATCCATCCCGATATTAAAAAATATCTCATGGGTCTTTTCAAGTTAATGTTATTGCAACCATGTCAAATTTATTGAAACCCGCATTAAGCCTCAGCCTTAGCCTTAGCCTTAGCCTCAGCCTTAGGCGTTATGCGTTCCGCGTTAAGCTTTTAGAGGCTTGCCAAATCAATCACAAACCGGTATTTCACATCTGATTTTTCCATTCTTTCAAATGCTTTATTGATATCACTGATATTGATCACTTCCACGTCCGCCGTGATCTGATGCGCAGCGCAATAATCCAGCATTTCCTGGGTTTCAGCGATGCCTCCGATGATGGATCCTGCCATGTTACGCCGCTGGAGCGCCAGTGTGAAGGCAGGTACATGTGCTGGCTCATTCGGAAGTCCGACACCTACCATGGTTCCATCTCTCTTTAGCATGTTCAGGTAAAAATTATAATCATGCGTACCGGCCACGGTATCCAGAATAAAATTGAACTGATTGGTCAGACTTTTAACCTGTTCTTCATCGTTGGTTAATGCAAAATGATGAGCCCCTAACCGGAGGGCATCTTTTTCTTTGGATGCTGATGTACTTAGCACGGTTACATCCGCGCCAAATGAAACCGCAAACTTTACGGCCATATGCCCGAGACCACCCAGCCCAATCACCGCCACTTTATCTCCAGCCTTCACCTTCCAATGGCGCAGCGGGGACCAGGTTGTTATTCCGGCGCATAATAAAGGAGCGACTTTTTCCAGCGGCAGCCCATCCGAAATCCGCAGAACATATTTTTCATCACATACGATCTGCCTGGAATATCCGCCATACGTGACCGTCTTGCCGTCTTTCTCAAAAGCGCTATAAGTTAACACCGCACCTTTTTCACAATATTGCTCAAGGCCCTCCTTACAACTTTCGCATTCCCGGCAGGAATCTACAAACACTCCGACACCAACTGTATCTCCTGCTTTAAATTTAGTGACGTGGTCACCGGTCCTGGTGACGCGTCCCACAATTTCATGTCCCGGCACCAGCGGAAACATGGATATACCCCAATCGTTGCGGATGCAATGAAGGTCCGAATGACAAACCCCACAATACAAAATTTCAATCAGCACATCGTGGGCAAGCGGTTCTCTCCGGTCGAATTTAAAAGGCGCGAGATCTTCCGATGCTGCGTAAGCGGCATAACCGACTGTGGGAATTGTGCGGGTGGAAGTATCCACCGGCATAACCTCTGTTTCAGACATAAATAAAGTTTTAAGGTGAATAATTTGAGACGGGGGCGCGGGATATTCTAAGCTAAGATAAATAATTGGGGTTTCAAGCGTAACGCGGAACGCGTAACGCTTAACGCAGAACGCTTAACGCAGAACGCATAACGCTTAACGCGTAACGAATTACGCTTTACGCTTTAAGCTTAAAGATGTAACTTCAGAAAGCGAACCTGTCCCAGTGCTTTCGGCCATTTAGTAAAACTTTGAACCAATGAAAGTCAAGTTTTATGGAGTGCGGGGTTCTCTGCCGGTATGTGGCAGAGAATTTGAAAGATTTGGCGGAAATACAACCTGCATCAGGATACTCCGCGAAAAAGTAAACAGGATTGCCATCATCGACGCCGGCACCGGTATTCGAAATCTCGGGAAAGAAATTATTAAGGCAGGATTATCCCATCAAATCATAAATATCTTATTCACCCATTTTCACTGGGACCATATACAGGGACTGCCCTTCTTCCCGCCGGCTTACAACGCGAATCAGAAAATCGGCATTCTTGCCACCGGCAGACGTGGCAAAATAAATAACCTCAAAGAAATATTCACCCTGCAAATGCAGGAAGATTATTTTCCCATTCATCTCGACGCGATGGGCGCCCAGTTTGAGTTTCTGACCTATGGAGACAAAGAAACCTTATTCGGGGCCGTTGTCACAACAGTCGCCCAACATCATCTGCACGCCGGCGGCTCTTACGGTATTCGCGTAGAAGACGAATCCGTATCACTGGTTATATGTACGGACGTGGAGCACATGGATGGCATTGATCCGAATATTGTGAACCTGGCCAGGGATGCGGACATGCTCATCCACGATGGTCAGTATACGAAGGAAGAATACAAAAAATTCAAAGGGTGGGGACACAGCGCATGGGAGGACGCGGTTAAAGTAGCAATTCAGGCGAATGTGAAACAACTCATCATTACCCATCACGATCCGGATCACAATGATGATTTTCTGGATTCCATGGAGAAAGAATGTCAGTCCATTTTTCCCAATTCACTTTTTGCCAAAGAGGGAATGGAAGTCGTAGTCTGAATTGTACTAAAAAAATATGCAACGTTTTGAAAATTTTTTGGACCTGACAAATCCAATATGCCTGGGCGAAATAACAGGTCCGATTGCCGGGATCAAAAAGACAATACTATCTGCGGTTGGATTTTCAAGTTCTGTTTTGGAAAGAGTAGAAGTAAATCTGCAATCGGGTGGCATTAGAAATCTTATTCTGAAATCTACCAGATAGGAAACCGACTGGCTGTCACTTAGATCAAAGGATATGGCGGGGAGAGAGGCAGGTGACTCAACTAAAAATAGTTGTCTCAAATCTTCCGAATTAAAAAGAAAATCTATTAGCGATACCCTTCAGCACCCAGTAAGATAATCCTGCAGATCTCTTCAATCTCTTCGGTAGTTATAGTCAGCGGCGGCGCAATGCGCAGGCAGGCGGATGCAAACAGGAACCAGTCAGTAAGCAGACCATCGCGAATGCAGCCGTCGATGACGCGTTTATTGATTTCGAAATTTTCAAATTCAACGGCGATCAGGAGACCGGCACTGCGAACGGATTTTATGGAGGGATGAATCAGCCGTTTTCGAAACAGGTTTTCTTTTTCTGCAACGAAATGAATTAGTTTTTCTTTTATCAGCACTTTCATAGCAGCCAATCCCGCAGCACAGCTGAGCGGATGACCTCCGAATGTGGTGATATGACCCAATACCGGCTGATCCATAAGAGAATCCATCAGTTTTTTCGAAGCAATGAAAGCGCCCAATGGTAATCCGCCACCCAGGGCCTTTCCCAACAACAGGATATCGGGAACGATCCCGTATTGTTCAAATCCCCATAATGTGCCCGTTCTTCCAAAACCCACCTGGATCTCATCCAGAATCAATAATGCGCCTGTTTCATCGCATTTTTTACGAAGGGCCAGTATCCATTCCTTCGAAGGTTTGATCACGCCATTTTCTGCCTGCACTGTTTCCGCAACCACACAGGCTGTTTTTTCCGTGATGCGGTCCAGATCAGCCAGATGATTGTACTTCAGATGTGATACGCCAGGTAACAGGGGACGAAAGGCATTTCGCCAGTACTCGTCTCCGATCAGGCTGAGAGATCCCTGGGTGGAACCATGATAGGAATAGTCAAACGCCACGATTTCTGTTCTCCCCGTAACCCGTTTGGCCAGTTTCATAGCACCCTCCGTTGCTTCGGTGCCTGAGTTGGTAAAGTAAACAGATTGTAGTTTTTCGGGAAGGTAACTGGCGAGTGTATGCGCATATTCAACCTGGGGTGACTGAATCAATTCTCCATATACCAAAACGTGCAGGTACCGGTCTGCCTGGTCTTTAATAGCGCTAATAACATCCGGATGCCGGTGGCCCGTATTACAAACGCTGATGCCTCCAATGGCATCCAGGTATTTTTTTCCTGCAACATCGTACAGGTAAACGCCCTCCGCCCGAACGATCTCAAGACCCAGCGGAGCGGGGGAAGTCTGGCCAATATGTTTGAAAAATAGTTCTCGTTGATTCATATTATGAAGCCTAAAGCCCAAAGTCTAAAGCCTAAAACTAATATACGCCTAAAGCTTAAAGCCCAAAGCCTAAAGCCCAAAACTACTTTTTGGATCTCCAATTTTTTTATATGAGTCTTAGCTGTAAATTGATGTCTGGAAATTTGATAATTTAATATTAAGAATTCAGTTTTAGGCTTTGGGCTTTAAGCTTTAGGCTTATATAACCGTAAAACCACAACTATGCCCGTCATTCTTCCTGTCAAAGGCGTCTCGCCCGGATTTGGTAGAAATATTTTTATCGCACCCAATGCCACCATCGTCGGGGATGTGGTGATGGGAGACGATTGCAGTATCTGGTTCAATGCTGTTGTCAGGGGAGATGTAAATAGTGTCCGGATCGGTAATAAAGTCAATATCCAGGACGGTGTCATCATTCATTGTACTTATCAGAAAGCTAAAACGGTGATCGGCAATAATGTATCTATCGGCCATAATGCGATTGTACACGGATGCACGATCCAGGATAATGTGCTGATCGGTATGGGATCCATCATTATGGACGGAGCCGAAATCGGCAGCAATTCCATTATAGCCGCCGGCGCCGTGATACTGGAAAACACCAAGGTAGAGCAGGGCGCCATTTACGCCGGTATTCCCGCCCGTAAGCTAAAGGACATACCCCAGGACCTCATCCACGGGGAGATTGAGCGGATCGCCAATAACTATATTCAGTACGCGGATTGGTTCCGTAACGCTTAACGCTCAACGCTTTTATTGCTTAGTACTTGAGATTCAGGGCTTAATACCGATAGTTAGTTACGGCTGAATAGTAATCGGAAAAGCTGTATTAACGAGCGTTACGCGTTCTGCTTTCCGCGTTCTGCGCATGAATGCAATACTCATTTGGCGATTAGCGTTTAATCCCTGACTTACAAGAAGCCCATTACTCTGATCCAGTTTTAGGCTTTAGGCCTTCGGCTTTAGGCTTTTCATCGAAGATATCCTGCAATTCATCGAGTTTCGGGGTAGTTCATTGCAAATCCGGGCTCTTTTTTGTAGGTTTAAATTGTTAATGCGTATCCAAATGAAACCAAGTAAGAACCTTCTCTATTTAACCCTGCTGTGCATTCTGTTCGGCATGTTGATTTCCTGTAAAACTCAGTATGGTTGTCCTTCCAATGGAAAAAATGTGGGAGCGGAAAGGATTTTGAGTGGAGAAAAAGTTCCCAAAGCACCCAAATTCAAAGCATAATTAACAATTAACAATTAACAACTGACAATTATATCCGTTCCTATTAAAACCAACCCGATTATGTATTTCGTTAACCATCTAAATCCCACCACTATGAGCCTAACATTACGCACCGACTTCGGCTGTACCGAAGCAGTTATAGATGACGATTGCGGTCTTAAAAGATTTTATGAAGTCGCCAATATTTTGTCTGACGACCTGGATGTAAACTTCAACCACAAAACCGACGATTTCGATTCGCTGATGTGGGACTTTTCTTTCAAGGGTCATATTCTTACCCTGCATTATAATATCTATACCGGCATTTCAATCTATCCCAGGAAATTCCGGGAAGCGCCAAGAAAAGATAATGATGCGGTTGTAGAAGTAGCTCATTTCCTGGAGGGAAAACTGTTGATCCACACGGCCAACCGTCTGGCATCCTAATAGGTTTTTTCTTCAATCGACTCGAGCATCATACAATAACTCACATAACGATTAAACGAAAGCTTGCCCTCATTGAGGGCTTTTTTTATGGCACAACCCGGCTCATTCAAATGCAGACAATTATTAAACTGGCAATTCATCAGCCTGGAACGCATTTCCGGAAAATAATGAGAGAGTTCCTGCCTGGGAATATCTACCAGCCCGAACTCACGTATACCCGGGGTATCAATGATATGGGCATTTAACAGCGGCAGATCGTACATCTCGGCAAAAGTAGTAGTATGAATTCCCTTCCCGCTCCAACCGCTGACATCCTGGGTTTTAAGCCCCATACCCGGCACGATAAAATTGATAAAAGAAGATTTTCCAACACCTGAATGTCCGCTGAGTAAACTGGTTTTATTTCGCAGGATCTCTTCTACTCCTTCCAAACCCGTTTTATCTGCAAGGCTCATGAGGATCACTTTGTAGCCAGCAGATTCATACATTTCTTTTCTTTCTTCAAAAAGATCCAATTCCTTTTTCCGGTAGATATCCGATTTATTAAAAATAATAACGGATGGAATATGGTAGGCTTCACCCGCCACCAAAAAACGATCTATAAAACCCTGCGAAGTTTTCGGATCCTTCAGCGTGGCCAACAGCAGTGACTGATCCAGGTTTGAAGCGATGATATGGTGCTGATATTTGTTGGCGGGTGACTGCCGGTTGATATAATTATTTCTTTCATCAATACCCGTTATCATCATTCCACCTTCCTCGCCGCCTGCTTCCACTTCAATATTCACCCAGTCGCCAACAGCAATGGGATTCGTAGACGTAATACCATCAATTTTAAAAATCCCTTTTATACGGGCCATGGAAAAATTCCCATCTTCGGTCTTTACTGTATACCAGCTGCCAGTTGATTTATATACTCTGGCACGCATCAGGGAAATTTTCTAAAGAGGGTGAAACGTAATATCCATTCCAGTACGAGAAACATCACGGCTGCCAGCACGAAAGGAAAAAATTTCTCGGTATAGTGGGTGAAAGTTGTCACCTGGTATTTGGATTTTTCAAGTTTGTCGATTTCTTTATAGATGGCATCCAGGCTTTCATTATCTGTTGCGCGAAAATATTTTCCTCCTGTTTCATTCGCGATCTGGGTAAGCAGTTTTTCATCAATACTTACTTTTTCACGCTGCATGATAACTCCGCTGCTGGTCTGAACCGGAACCGGCGCGAATCCTTCTGTTCCCACGCCCACAGTATACACACGCACGCCATAAGACTTGGCGATCTCCTTCGCGGTGTTGGGATCGAGGCGACCGCCATTGTCCTCTCCATCTGTGAGCAGGATGATCACTTTACTTTTTGAAACCGATGAACGAAGCCTCTCCACGCCTGTCGCCAGTCCGCTTCCGATGGCCGTACCATCTTCGAGCAAACCGCTTTGGACATTGAACAACTGTGATTTCAACATGGCATGATCCGTTGTGAGGGGGCACATCGTAAAACTTTCACCCGCGAAAATCACCAGGCCCATGCGATCTGTCGGCCGCCGGTCTATAAATTCTGACGCCACTTGTTTGGCCGCTTCCATCCGGCTCGGTGTGAAATCCTGTGCCAGCATGGATCCGCTGATATCAAGACAAAACACGATATCAATGCCTTCACCCGAAGTGAGTTGCTGCTCGCTGCCTGTTTGAGGTCTTGCCAAAGCAATAATAATACAGGATATGGACAGCATGCGCAATACAAAAAGTATATGGCGAAGCATGGTTTTCCATGAACGCCCATGACCGAAAGCCTTCACACCGGAAACCAGAAAAGTTCCCTGCAGGCGAACCGGCGGCCGGAGATAAAAATATATCAGCACCGGAAGCCCAGCAAAGAGGGCAAAAAACCAGGGTTTGGCAAAATGAATATTTGAAAGCCAGTCGTAGAGCAATGATTAACTATTAAATATTAATTATTAACGGTTTTTTTCTAGATTCTGCATTTGTCATCATCAATCGGTTTGTTGTCGTTCATCGCGTTTTCATCGTAATCAGGTTTTCATCGTTAATCACTAATCGTTAATAATTAATAATTAGTGATGATTAGCAAATGCCACAATCGAGTTCCTGATTGTTTCCCAATTATTATCATTTTCATAAGGGCCCGGAATATACTTGGCAAATTTTACAAAATCTCCCATACGCAGGGCTTCCGTCAGGCTGGAGAAAAGATCCCGGTCCATTTTCAGATTACTCAGACTGAGAATCAATTCCTCCGAGGTTTTTTCCATGGTGACGAGTCCAAGCTGCCTGTTCAGAAATATCCGCAGCGTGTCGGTCAGTCCGGAATAATATTTTTTCACCGTAGAAGGATCTTCCTTCAACATTTGTTTTAACTGTCCGAGGCTTGTCATCGCCTCCTCGATAGGAGTGGCGCGAATAATTTCCTGGTTGACGGTTGACGGTTGACGGTTGACGGTTGGCGCTTGGCGGATAAACCAAACAAATAAAAACAGAGATATAGCAGCAACAGCGCCTACGATCCAGGGAATATATTTTACATCCGGATTTTCGAGATCCCGGATGCCTTTGATATCGTGATAATCCTGTGCCGTATCCACCTTGCCATAAGTGACTTCGATGTGCAGTGAATCTGTTTTATAAAGCTGCTTACCGATCGTAACGGCCAACGCAGGGATCACATGTGTGCCTGAATCGAAGCTGGTGAGTTTCCATTCCATGTGATAGCTGGCCCCTGCAGCTGAAATCGTTGAATCGGGACTGTCTTTTTCAATGATCTCAAAATGAGGGATGCTGTCGAATTGAGGGAGCTGATTGCTGGATGTCATGGGTGATTTCACATCGATGGTAAACCGGATGGGCTGACCGATCAGAATCTGATTTTTATCGACAGCGGCTTTTACTATAGGGATTTCCTGCGCCCATGCCGGACAGATTCCCATGAGCAGGGTCAGCAAAAAAACGATATAGGTAAGGGATTTGGCCATCGGCTAGGCGGGTCGGTTTCTACCCACAAAAAACTTCTGCAGAATTTTTACATAGTCTTCATCCGTACGCATGTGCAGCAGGTCCGCACCTGCTTTCAGAAAGAGTGATTTACTGAGTTCCGTCATTTTGAAGAAAGATTGCTGATAAAAATTCCGCTGATTATAATCAGACGTATCCACCCAGATCATCTCACCTGATTCTGCGTCTTCCACTTCGATCAGTCCGGCGTCGGGCAGTTCCATATCCATTTTGTCATACACTTTGATGCCGATGAGGTCATGTTTTTTACCGGCCACACGAAGTGCCTCTTCATAATTTTCGTCCAGAAAATCGCTGAGTAAGAATGTGATGGTCTTCTGCCGAAGGGTATTGTTGAGAAATTTCAGTGCCTGTGAGATATTGGTTTTGCGATGGGCCGGTTCTGTAATCAGCAGATCGCGCACCATATGCAGTACCTGATCGCGGCTTTTTTTCGGCGGAATATATTTTTCAATTTTATCACTGAAGAAAACCAGTCCGACTTTATCATTATTATTCACGGCAGAAAACGCGAGGACCGCGCAAATTTCTGTGATCAGATCCTTCTTCCGGCCTTTCTGCGTTCCGAACAAAGAGCTGCCACTTACATCCACCATGAGCATGACGGTCAGTTCCCTTTCCTCTTCAAACAATTTGCTGAAGGGATGATTGAACCGCGCCGACACATTCCAGTCGATAAACCGCACGTCATCTCCGGGATAATATTCGCGCACTTCTCTGAAAGCCATTCCTCGGCCTTTGAAGGCAGAGTGGTACTCACCTGTGAACAAGTGGCGGGTGAGTCTTTTGCTTTTAATTTCTAACTCCCTTACTTTTTTTAATATCTCTTGTGCACTTAGCATGGTTGGCGGTTGGCGGTTGGCGGTTGGCGGTTCATTGTTTATTTTCTAAATAATTAATAAATCCATTTACGACCCGAATGTTTCTGTCAATGATATCGATTAGGTTATTAAAATCTTGTTCATCTATAATATTTATCATTCGTGCAACTTCTAACAGTGTTTCAACTTCATAAGCGGATCCTCTTGCAATATGAAGAAATTGAATAGTATCCTTTTTATAATTTCTTCCTAAACCCTCCGCAATATTTGCAGGTATTGAAATCGCTGCTCTATTTGTTTGAGATACTAAACCATACCGTTCCTCCCGTGGATATAAATGAGTTGTTTTATATACCTCCCTCACTGTTTCCATAGAAAAAATCCAAACATCCAGCTTTTTATAATTTGACATAGCATAATTATTATGCTACTACCACTTACAATAACCTAATTTGTTAACCCACCAATCACCGCCAACAGCCAACCGCCAACCGCCAACCATGCTAAGTGCACAAGAG
>JABDFX010000001.1:21776-104299 GCA_013286315.1 Bacteroidota bacterium
CCAACCGCCAACCGCCAACCGCCAACCGCCAACCGCCAACTGTCAACCGTCAACCGCCAACCGCCAACCGCCAACCGCCAACCGTCAACCATTACGGCACCTGTATCGCCCTCAACACTTCATCAATAATCTGATCCGCATTCACATTTTCCGCTTCCGCTTCATAGGTCAAACCAATACGATGACGCAATACATCTTTGGAAATGGAACGGACGTCTTCAGGAATCACATAACCTCTCTTGTTCAGAAAAGCGTTCGCCTTGGCTGCCAGGGCCATATTGATGCTGGCGCGGGGTGAGCCGCCATAGGAAATCATGGATTTCAATTTATCCAGCCTGTAATTTTCCGGGTTACGGGTGGCAAATACGATGTCGAGAATATAATTCTCGAGTTTTTCATCCATATATATTTTACGCGTCAGATCGCGCGACTCCAAAACTTCCTGCATCGAAACCACCTGTTTCAGCTCGGGTTGTTTCATACCGTTCATATGATTTCGGATAATCAGCTGTTCTTCCTGTTTGGAAGGATATGTCACAATTACTTTCATCAGGAAACGATCCTGTTGTGCTTCGGGGAGCGGATACGTTCCTTCCTGCTCCAGTGGATTCTGTGTGGCCAGAACCAGGAAAGGCTCTTCCAGAATATAACTGCTGTCACCAATGGTAACCTGTCTTTCCTGCATGGCTTCCAGCAGTGCACTCTGCACCTTGGCCGGCGCACGGTTGATTTCATCCGTCAACAGGAAATTGGCGAAAATCGGACCCTTCCTTACGACGAACTCATGCTTTTGCTGATTGAAGATCATGGTTCCGATCACATCGGCGGGCAGGAGATCGGGCGTAAACTGGATACGGCTGAATTTACCACGAATAGTCTGCGCCAGGGATTTAATGGTAAGTGTTTTTGCCAGCCCGGGAACCCCCTCCAGGAGGATATGCCCGCTGGTAAGCAGGCCGATGAGCAGGCGGTCCAGCATATATTGCTGTCCAACGATTACGCGACTGATTTCCTTGCGCAGTCTGTCTACGAATTGCCCCTGGACCTGAATCGTTTCATTCAATATCCTGATGTCTTCCGCCGTATACATGGTAGTAAAAAATTAGGTTGCAAAATACGAAGAGTGCGAGAGAGAAAGCTGGAAATTTGGATAATTGGAGTTTTGTGAAATGTTCTCGCAGCCGGGAACGTCCCGGGTACTGCGTTTTACCTGAAAATCGGGATAGAATCGGAATTTTGCCTTTCACATTTAGTTCACAAATTTTCCTCTTTTCAAATTTAACTTTGACTATACAATAAACGTCAGTGAAACGAGTTACCCTTATAAATAAAACCAAGAGATATGCGAAAAATAGCCATTTCCGCTGCAGCGATCAGTCTCATTCTGGTTATTAATGCCTGTAAAAAAAGTGACAGTAACAGTAACAATCCAAGCGCCAGAACCGTTAAAAATTTCTCTGGTTCTTACACTATTACCGCCATCAACGCAAGCGTCCTTGGCCTGAATGTGAATCTGTATGATTCCTTACCAGCTTGTGACAAGGATAATATCATTGAACTCGATTCTAATTTGACAGCCCATTTTATCGATGCCGGTATAGTATGCGTTCCCCCTTCAGATTCAACAGGCACATGGAGCCTTTCTTCCAATACAGATACTCTTTATATTGCCGGTACCGCCAATTTCATAAAGTCATGGGACGGCAAGACCCTGATATTGACCAGTGTTGAAAATGTTACGGGAATACCAGTGCCGGTAACGGCGACTACCACGTTGGCGAAGAAATGATGCTAATTGTCAATGGTTAATTGTCAATTGTCAATGAAATCAATTAACAATTGACAATTGACAATTAACAATTAGGAAAGGTACTTTCCTACAATCGGCATTCTCCTGCCGACACCAAATGCTTTACTGCTTACGCGGATAATCGGACAGAACTGATTTCTTTTGTACTCACTTGTATTAACCAGTTTCAGCACCCGTTCAACAAGGGCCTGATCAACACCCATCGCAATGATTTCCCTGGGGCCCTTTCTTCTTTCAATATAGAGATATAATATTTTGTCCAGCAGGTCGTACACCGGCAGGCTGTCACTGTCTTTCTGATCGGGACGAAGTTCAGCAGAGGGAGCTTTCGTCAAAATGGAATTGGGAATTATTTCCTCGTCCTGGTTTATAAAATGGGCCAATGCATAGACCTGCATTTTATACAGATCTCCCAGCACGCTGAGTCCTCCGGCCATATCTCCATACAACGTTCCATATCCTGTAGAGAGTTCGCTTTTATTGGATGTATTCAGAAGAATATATCCGAATTTATTCGCGATGGCCATGAGCAGGTTACCCCGGATGCGGCTCTGTATATTTTCTTCCGCCAAACTAAACGGCAGATCGTTGAAAATAGGTTGTAAGGTGGAAAGAAAACTTTCGAATATCGGCTGGATCGGAATAATATCAAATGGATTATTCAGTTTCCCGGACAATGCAGTAGCGTCATCCACCGAATGACTGCTGGAAAATCCGGAGGGCATGGCGACGGCACGCACATGCTCGTTGCCCAGTGCCCGGCTGGCAAGGGCCAGTGTGACGGCGCTGTCGATGCCGCCGCTGCTTCCCAGAATGGCTTTCTGAAATCCCATCTTCCTGAAATAATCCCGAATACCGAGCAGCAACGCATCGTGAATTTCCCGGATATTGTTTCTTCGGGTCAGATATGGAATGATCTGGTCCGGTGTTAAAACAGATGCTGATGTAAAAACCGGCGTGTGTTTGTTGATAGGGCGGTACTTGATTTCGGTATCAATGATCTGGAAGTCTTCTTCAAAAATCTTCATATGATGGGTGCAGGTGCCGTAGGCATCGTACACCACGCTTCCACCATCAAAAATAATCTCCGTTTGCGCACCCACTGCATTGCAGTAATACATAGGAAGTTTGTATTTGAGCACGTTCTGACGAACAACGGCGCGGCGATCCTCTTCATGATCATAGTCAAAAGGAGAGGCGGAGATGTTGATCATCAGATCGGGATGCTGGAGCATCAGGTGATCCATGGGACAGGCGCGGTATAATGGATTCTCACCCAGGTTCCAGATATCTTCACAGATCGTAACAGCCAGACGTTTCCCCTGGAATTCGATCACCCGCCAGTCCTGTCCCACTTCAAAATAACGGTCTTCGTCAAAAATATCGTAGGTGGGCAAACAGGTTTTATGTACGACGGCCTTTACTTCATGATCATGCAGAAACCAGGCGGCATTGTACAGATCCTTTCCATTCGGATCCGGGTTGGGTGCGGGGGAGCCTACAATCACCCCGATGCCTGCCGTAAATGCCTTGATTTTTTCCAGGGAATCATAACAACGTGAAATAAAATCTCCGAACTCCAGAAAATCGCGGGGCGGATATCCGCATACACATAATTCTGAAAAAACAACCAGATCCGCACCAGCTTCTTTCGCCATCTGAATTCCCTGAATGATCTTTTCAGTATTGTATTCGAAATTTCCGATGTGATAATTCTGTTGAACCAGCGCGATCTTCATGTAACAAATTTACTGCTAAGGCCCGGAATACTAACTTGCAGCCCTGAACGTTTTTATCCGGATGAAAAAATATCTCCCGCTACTTTTTTTACTATTTATAATCGCCTGCAAAACAGGTAAAAAATCGCCCGACACATCCAATATTACCGTTACGGTTCATATCGAACGATTTGATCAGGCGTTTTTTGCAACCGATACAAACCATATACAGCAGGGATTACTGGATCTCGCAAGACAATATCCATGGTTTATAAATGATTTTGCAGTAAACATCCTGGGCACCAGCCCGCTGTCAGATACCAGTATCAATGCCTTCTTTATTTGTCGTCGTTTTATCAGCGGATATGAGCCTGTAAGAGATTCGCTGGAATTGAAATTCGCAGATATGCGGCCCATGGAAGAAGAGTTGAAAAAAGGCTTTCAGCATGTACGTTATTATTTCCCCAAATACAATCTGCCTCCAAAAGTAGTCTCCTATATCGGTCCTTTCGATGCGCCCGGTGTTGCCTTAACGCGATATACGTTGGCCATTGGTCTGCAACTCTATGCCGGGAAACAATTTCCTTTTTATCTGAGCAGACAGGGACAGGATCTTTTCCCTTTGTATATTTCCCGTCGCTTTGAACCGGAATACGTCGTGCCCAATTGTATGAAGGCCCTTGCCGAAGATATATTTCCGGATCAGAGTCAGGGAAAACCGCTGATCGAACAAATGATTGAAAAAGGAAAAAACTGGTGGCTGATTGATCAGTTCTTACCGGAAACGGCCGACAGTTTAAAAACAGGATTTACCCGGAAGCAACTCGACTGGTGTGAATCGAACGAAGGACAGGTCTGGAATTTTTTTCTGGATCAGAATCTCTACTCGCCTGATCCCGATCTGATCAAAAATTTTATCGGCGACGCACCTTATACGCAGGGAATGCCCGAAGCCTCCCCCGGAAACATCGGTCAGTGGGTGGGTTGGCGCATTGTACAAAAATATGCATCCCTTCACCCCGACATTACAGCACTTCAACTCATGCAAACCCCCGACCGCACAATCTTTGATGAAGCGAAATATAAACCCCGTTAAGCCTAAAGCCCAAAGCCTAAAGCCTAAAACTTTTTTCGTAGATCGTTCATCGTGTATCTTTTATCGATATACGATCCACGATATATGATACACGATCAAACGCCAAACGCCAAACGCCAACCGCCAACTGCCAACCGCCAACCAAAAGTTGCGCAAGTGTTAACGAAATCCGTTAAATCCCATTCAGCAATCGCGTTCCGCCATTTACCACAATCCACGCATGCGTGCATTTTCTGAAGACTATTTTTATATCATAAAAAATCTATTATGATATTTCAAAAGAAAATAAACAGCAGGATTTTTTTTGTTTTATTGTTGACCGCAACAACGTTTAGCTCTAAAGCACAAACCGACTCTGCGCCAAAGAAAGTGGCTATCTTTTTATACAAGGGTGCAGAAATATTAGATCTCGCCGGACCGGCAGAAGTTTTTGCGGCTTCCGGATTTGATACCTATACCATGTCGGTCGATGGAAAAGAAATTCTTTCTCAGGGATTCATCACGATCAAACCGCAGTACTCGCTGGACAATGCTCCCGTCCCGGATATTGTCGTTTTTCCGGGTGGTGGAGCCACGGCTACGGCAAATGACCCCAGGGTAATGGAATGGGTAAAGAAACTTCATGACCGCGGTTCCATCCTGATGTCTGTTTGCACGGGGGCGCAGATACTCGCCCGGGCAGGTTATCTCGACAACAAGAACATAACCACCTGGCATGGCTACATAAATGATTTGCAGAAGCTGGTACCGACTGCTGTTGTGCTGGGAAATACCCGTTTTGTTGATAACGGAAATATCATCACAACGGCCGGTGTTTCAGCCGGAATCGACGGTGCACTGTACCTGGTATCCAGGCTGAACGGCATGGACGCCGCCAAACAAACTGCCTTTTATATGGAATACGATAAATGGGATCCCAAAGCGGGAAGAGTGGAATAAAGCCTAAAGCCCAAAGCCTAAGGCCTAAAACCAATACAAGCTTAACGCCTAACGCTTAACGCGCAACGCCTTTCCGGTCAACGGTCAACCGCCAACCGCCAACCGTCAACCGCCAACCGCCAACCGTCAACCGCCAACCGCCAACCGTCAACCGCCAACCGCCAACCGCCAACCGCCAACCGTCAACCACCAACCGCCAACCGTCAACCGCCAACCGCCAACCGCCAATCGCCAACCGATCCCCACTCGGCCATTCAAGAAATATGGTTTAAATTTACGTTTTCAAACCAGCAAGTATGCCCAAGCCGAACAGCTTCCGGTGGAGTATGGAAAGTGAGCCTCATAAGCCGAGAACCAAGGAAATCATTCATAAATACCCGGAGATCAGGACTCTGATCGGCCGGAATCCATGGACTTTTGGCGTTATCCTGCTCTGCGTCGGATTTCAGATTGTTCTGTCATATTTCCTCAGGGACGCATCCTGGTGGGTCATTTTCCTGGTAGCCTATCTGGGCGGCGCTTTTGCCAGCCACACGTTATATGTATGTATCCATGAAGCCGCACACAACCTCATTTTCAAGAAAAGTTTTTTCAATAAAATAGCGGCGATCACATCAAATCTTCCATTGGTTTTTCCGAGCGCCATTTCTTTTCAGAAATATCACCTGAAGCATCATTCCTACCAGGGCGTTGAAGAACTGGATGCAGATATGCCTTATCGCTGGGAAGCAAAACTGATCAACAACTCCGGCTTCGGAAAAGCACTCTGGCTCTTATTCTATCCCATTTTCCAGATGATCCGACCGGGTCGTATAAAGGAAGTCCGGCTCATGGATAAGTGGACCGTTGTAAATATCATTGTACAGGTCAGCTTCATGACGGTATTTATATATTTTCTTGGATGGAAGGCCGCTGCTTATATGACGATGAGCTTTTTCTTTTCGGTCGGGCTCCATCCGCTGGGCGCCAGATGGGTTCAGGAACATTTCCTCACGCATGGCGACCAGGAAACAAAGAGTTATTATGGTTCTTTGAATTCCGTTAACCTGAATGTAGGATATCATAATGAACACCACGATTTCCCTTCTGTTCCCTGGAACAAATTACCCAAGATCAAAAAATTCGCCGGCAACTATTACAACACGCTGGGGCATCATACTTCATATACTATCCTGCTGTTTAAATTTCTTTTCGACCCTAAATTATCCGTGTATTCCCGTATGGCCAGAGATAACCGGGGAAGCAAATTGAAGACGTCTGCTGCGGTAGGAAAAACTGAAAAAGTTACGCCGGAGGCTTAAGGCGGGAGGCAGGAGGCAGGAGGCAGGACGCAGGACGCAGGAGGCTTGAAGCAGGAGGCAGGAGGCAGGAGGCAGGACGCAGGACGCAGGAGGCTTGAGGCTCGGGGCGCGAGACTTGAAGGCTAATAGTTTTGTGAACAATTGACGTTTAGCTGTTAAAATGATTTCCACTTCCAGTCTTCCAGACTTTCAGTCTTCCATACTTGTATTAAGCTTTGAGCTTAGAAGTGGAAATGCAATCTTAAACCAGGAACTGTATTTTTCTGGCCGGCGCTCGAGATCCTGGGCAATATCTTCCATCGAGCGAAAGCAATAGTCATTTACTTCCTGCTTATTCGGATATAGCTGCCCGTTATGCGTTCCGGTATATACATGATCGAATTCATATTCTGTGAGTCCGTTATCGAATTCAGTGCGATAAATAAAATCGAATATTTTGGTGAGTGTCGTATCAATGCCCATTTCTTCCTTCAGTCTCCTGGCCGCTGCTTCCTCCACTGGCTCTCCCGGACGCGGATGCGAGCAACAGGTATTGGTCCACAAACCCGGACTGTGATATTTCCCCAGGGCCCGCTGTTGCAGGAGCATTTCGCCTTTCGTGTTGAATATAAAAATGCTGAAAGCCCTGTGTAAAAGGGCTTTCCGGTGGGCTTCCATTTTTTCTATCGTTCCGGTCTCTACATCCTGATCATTCACCAGGATCACTTGTTCTATTTGCATTTTTTAAAACTTAAAGCCCAAAACTTATGAAAAATTTGCGCCTGGCGCTTGTCCGGTCATCGGTCAACGGTCATCGGTCATCGGTCAACGGTCAACGATCAACGATCAACGATCAACGATCAACGGTCAACGATCAACGGTCAACGGTCAACGGTCAACGAAAAAAACCGTCAACTGTCAACGAAAAAACTGTCAACTGCCAACCAAATTAAAATTGCTGTATCTGCGATTTCAACAGTTTCCGCGCAAAATGTATCCGGCTTTTAATGGTACCCAGAGGTTCCTGCAGCATGTCTGCAATTTCATGGTATTTATAGCCATCAAAATAAAGCAGGAAGGGATTCCGGAATATTTCAGGCAAGCCGTGAATGGCTCCCTGTATGTCGCGGATCCGCAGGTTGCTTTCTGCATTTCCCGTAACTACGGTCGACTGGCTGTTGTTTAACAGATAGTCGTTTGGAGAAGAATCGAAAATTGTCTTCTGTTTTGCACGGCGCCGGTAGTTATTAATAAAAATATTCCGCATGATCGTATATAACCACGCTTTGATATTTGTTCCGACGTTGTATTTATCCTTATTGGCTATCGCCCGGTATAATGTTTCCTGAAAAAGATCCTTCGCTTCTTCGCTATCCCTGGTTAAAGTGATCGCAAAGGGCTTCAAAAATTCAGCATTAGATACCAGAAGCTGGTTGAATTCAAGAGCACCCATGTTATCTGTGATTTACCCTATAAAGATAAAAATAATGCCAAGACGGAATGTCAGATAAAGGACAGGCGGAGGAAACTTAACAATGAGTTTACTTGACAGAGAGTCACGACTTATTGTCAAGCTTAAAGCCTAAAGCCTAAAGCCCAAAACCAATACAGGCCAAACGCCTTAAACTTTAGGTTTCTCTGTTCAAAGACGAATGCGGCATCAAAGCGCTTTCGATACAAAATAGTTTTAGGCTTTAGGCTTTGGGCTTTAAGCTTGTATTGGTTTTAGGCTTTGGGCTTTAGGCTTTAGGCTTGTAACGATGGATTCAAAAGAAGCCCGGCGTCCAATAAACGGTTGACAGTGTTGGAGATGGAAGAGGAGGCACGAAGAATATTAATGTGCCTGAGGTTGTGACAGTCTGAACCTAAAAGACTTACATATTTCTTTTTGATCAGATATTGGGCGAGTTCTTCCTGCTTTTTCCCATAATAACCACAGAGGGAAAGCAGGTTCAGCTGGAAAATACATTCCATATCGTGTAATTCGTCGTAGGCAGATTTGTGTGCACCAAAATATAAATAGCGTTCCGGATGGGCAATGATCGGTTGATAACCCTTGATCTGAAGCTGGAAAAGTTTATCCTTCAGGTCCATCGGCTGACGGATAAACGAGAATTCCACCAGCACCATATTTTTATGGATGGTAAGCAGGGGAGCATTTTCTGCCATTAGCATATCCATATGTTCATCCAGGTAATATTCAGCAGCGCCGCGAAAACCCACTTTCATTTCTGTTTCAGCCAACCGGGTCTGTACTCTGCGCGCCCCGTTTTCAATGATCTCATGGGTATTTTTAAACATATCCCATTGCACATGGGGCGTGGCAATGAATTTGCGGTAACCCAATTCGTGCATCGCCCGGATCATCACAATCGACGACTCCAGATCCGTGGCGCCATCATCAATTCCCGGAATCAGGTGATTATGCATATCAGCCACCAATCCCGACAGATCTGCGGGCCCGTGCTCTTTCTTTTTAAATAATCCGAACATATTGGTTGACGGTTGGCGGTTGACGGTTGACGGTTATTCGATGGCCGTCAATCGGTGAAGATAAATGGTAAATCATATTTTGAGTAATGCTTTTCATTTTGAATTCAATCCTGAGAACCGTCAACCGCCAACCGTCAACCGTCAACCGCCAACCGTCAACCGTCAACCGCCAACCGTCAACTTTTTCTTATAATCCCCATACACCATCCTTATCCCTTCTTCCAATGTAATCCTCGCCTTCCAACCCATCGCGTTGATTTTGGAAACATCCATTAATTTCCTGGGCGTTCCGTCGGGTCTTGAAATATCATTCTGAATACTGCCTGTATAACCTGTAATCCGGGCGACCAGATGCGCTAATTCGAGAATACTCAGGTCTGTGCCGGTTCCCACATTCACCAAACCTGCTTCATCAAAATGATTCATAAGAAAAACACAGGCTTCTGCCAGATCATCCACATGAAGAAATTCTCTTTTCGGTTCACCCGAGCCCCAGATCGTAACAAATGGCTCACTGTTTATTTTGGCTTCATGAAATTTTCTGATCAGCGCAGGAAGCACATGCGAATTTTTAAGATCATAATTGTCGTTTGGCCCATACAAATTCGTGGGCATTACGGAAATATAATTGCAGCCGTACTGGGCACGAAATGCATCGCAGAGTTTGATGCCGGCAATTTTCGCAATCGCATAAGGCTCATTGGTATGCTCCAGCAGGCCCGTTAAAAGATATTCTTCTTTCAATGGCTGTGGAGCCATCCTGGGATATATACAGGATGAGCCGAGAAACATAAGTTTTTTGACATTTGTCTTCCACGCGGCATGAATGATATTACTTTCAATCATCAGGTTTTCATACAGAAAATCCGCGCGAAATGTATCATTGGCCAAAATGCCGCCGACTTTGGCAGCTGCGAGAAATACAAAGGCTGGTTTTTCTTTCTCAAAAAAATCATGCACATCCTGCTGTTTACGCAGGTCCAGCTCGTCCGAGGACTTATAAACCAGGTTTTTGAATCCCTCCGACTCCAGCTTTCTTTTGATCGCCGAACCCACCATTCCGCGATGCCCGGCGATGTATATCTTATCTTGATAGTTCATTATTCGTACTTGGATTAATTGTCAATTGTTAATTGTTAATTGTTAACGCTAATTGACAATTAACAATTGACAATTAACCATTACTATTCGTATTGATTCCTGATCTCAAACCCCGATTCCTTCAGGATTTTTTCCCTGCGGAAAAGTTCCACGTCGGCATGAACCATTTCCCTTATAAGTGCTGGCAGATCATATTTCGGAACCCAGCCCAGTTTCTCCCTGGCTTTTGTCGGATCACCAATCAGCAGATCCACTTCGGTCGGACGGAAATATTTCGGATCCACCACTACAACTCTCTTCCCTTTTTCAATTTGATAATCCGGGTTGCTGCAATGCACCACCTCTCCGTGCTCTGATGAGTCCTTTCCTTTGAAAGCCAGTTCAACCCCGATTTCAGCAAAGGCCATCAGCACGAAATCACGAACGGTTGTGGTGACGCCGGTGGCAATCACGAAGTCCTCCGCTATTTCCTGCTGCAGCATGAGCCACATCGCTTCCACATAATCTTTCGCATGGCCCCAGTCACGGCGCGCATTGAGATTCCCCAGGAAAAGCTTGTCCTGCAGGCCCAGACCGATCTTCGCAACTGCCCGGGTGATCTTACGGGTCACAAAGGTTTCACCGCGCATCGGAGACTCATGATTGAATAAAATTCCATTGGCGGCAAACATGTTGTATGCTTCGCGGTAATTCACCGTGATCCAATACGCATATAATTTAGCGACCGCATAGGGCGACCGTGGATAGAAAGGCGTCGTTTCTGATTGCGGAACCGCCTGCACCAGTCCGTATAATTCCGAAGTGGAAGCCTGGTAAATCTTTGTTTTTTTCGTGAGGCCCAGCAACCTAACGGCCTCCAGTAAACGCAGAACTCCGATGCCATCGGCATTGGCGGTATATTCCGGTGTTTCAAAACTCACATGCACATGGCTCATCGCGCCCAGGTTATAAATCTCATCGGGTTTCGTTTCCTGTACGATGCGGATCAGGTTGGTACTGTCCGTCAGGTCGCCGTAGTGCAACCGAAAATGAACATTTTTTTCATGCGGATCCTGGTAAAGATGATCCACGCGATCGGTATTAAAAAGCGAACTTCTTCTCTTAATTCCATGAACCTGGTACCCCTTATCCAGCAGTAACTCACTGAGATAAGCGCCATCCTGGCCCGTTACGCCGGTAATCAATGCAACTTTCGACATATGTTATTTCTTTATAAATTGAGTAATCTTCCGCAACGGTTTCAAATATAATGTAAAAAAATAGGGCTTCAGACCATTGATGCGCCAGGCTTCCCGATCCTCCCGGTTTGCGCGGAGCCGGTTCCTCACCGAGGCATTGCTCACGCCACCCGTTCTCATCTTCACGATAGTCTTTGGAATATAGGAAGTCTTCAATTGATGATGTAACAAAAGCCTCAATATCATCTCGTAGTCGGCTGCCGACCGCATGTTGTGGTTGTAAAGGCCGAACTGCTCATAAACGGACTTCCTGACAAAAAAAGTGGGATGGGGCGGCATCCATCCCCAATAAAACGATTTGCTTTTATAATAGCCGGATTTCCATACCCGGGTAACACGCTTTGCATTTTTGTAATCTACATACTGAAGATCGGCGTAACAGCACTGGACGGTCGGATCCCGAAACACTTCTACAATCGCAGAAATTACATAAGGATCCATATATACATCATCAGAATTCAGAATGCCGATAATATCACCCTTCGCCGCGCGAATGCCCTTATTCATCGCGTCGTAGATGCCTTCATCTTTTTCGGAAATGACGGAGATATGATGCGCAAATTCTTTTATGATCTGAAGCGTATTGTCTTTTGATTCCCCGTCTACGATGATATGATCAATTAACGGATAATCCTGCTCTCCGACGGACTGCATCGTATCAGCGATCGTGGATGCGCTGTTGAAGGTGGCTGTTATGATGGAGACGCGGATTGGCATAGTTGGCGGTTGGCGGTTGGCGGTTGACGGTTGACGGTTGATGGGAAACGCGTTTAGCGTTAAGCGTTAAGCGTTACGCGTAATGACGCAATTCTCAAGCACCAACATATCCATGGAAGTTCTTAAAAAACATTCCAAAGCATGTTCGGGAGAATTAACGATTGGTTCGTTTTCATTAAATGACGTATTCAGCAAAATAGGTATCCCGGTTTTTTGTCTGAACGTTTCGATCAGCTGATAATACCGGGGCGCGGTATTACGATCCACGGACTGCAACCTGCCCGTACCATCCACATGCGTGACGGCGGGAATCAGGGCCTGCTTTTCCTTCCGGATCGGAAATACTTTCTCCATAAAAGGAACGTCGTCATTTATTTCAAAATATTCCGAAACATATTCTTTCAGAATAGATGGAGCGAAGGGACGAAAACTTTCCCTTCTTTTTATTTTTGAATTAAGCAGATCCTTCGCATCCGCGCGCCGGGGATCTGCGACAATCGAACGCGCGCCCAGGGCCCTCGGACCAAATTCCGCACGACCATTGAACCAGCCTACCACTCCGGAGTTGATCAGGCGTTCCGCAATGATCTCATAGATCTCAGATTCCGGATAGCGTGTATAAACGATATCGCGCGACTTCAGATAAATTTCTATTTCCTCGTTGCTGAACCGGCTACCGGTAAAGGCAGAATACACCGGCAGCTGACGCGGTTGTTTTAGAACCTGGTTATAAACAAACAACGCGCATCCCATGGAAATACCGGCATCGTGACCGGCAGACGGAATGTAAATATTCTCGAAGCCCGTATTGCGCGTGAGTTTGCCGTTGGCAACTGAATTCTGTGCCACGCCACCGGCAATACAAATATTTTTTAATCCGGTCTTCTTTTGCAGTGCATTCAGAATATGAAAAATAAGCAACTCCGTAATGCGCTGAACGGATGCACCGAGATCCTTATGATATTGGTTGAGTGGCTCTTCCTTTGATCGGGTGTCCCCGAATTTTTCCGTCATATAGGAAGAATACAGTGGAGCCACAACGGGTATATGGTCTTCGCCATAAGAAATAATGCCACTTTTGGCTGAACGGAAATATTTCTGATTCAGATGAAACAATCCATTCGCATCAAAAATCAAAACGTCTTTTAACTCGTCAACGTACTTAGGTTCTCCATAAGGAGCCAGTCCCATCACTTTATATTCATCTCCGTAATGAGGGAATCCCAGCAGCTGTGTAAAAGCAGTATAAAATAATCCCACACTATGCGGGAAGTCCACGGAATCCAGGACCTGCATTTGATTTCCTTTTCCGGTGGCCGTCATCGTGGTTGTAAAATCGCCCGAACCATCGATGGACAAAATCGCGGACTCATCAAAAGGAGAAGCAAAAAATGCAGATGCCAGATGGCTTCGGTGGTGTTCCACCTGGTGAATTCTGGATCTGAATGATTTTTCATCGATGGAAGGATCCAGTTTTTTGAATTCATCTTCGAGTGAGGCTACTTTTTTTGCATTCGACAGACGGTCCCGCACGGCGCGGACACCTCCGCGGGGATTTTTAAGAAGAAAAAAAATCTTCCTGGCCAGTTTGGCATAGGGATCACGACCGATCGCGATATGATCCACTTCATGCAAAGTGACGCCGGCTTCCTTCAGACAAAACTCTACTGCCAGGGAAGGAAAACCCGCCCAGTGTTTTACTCTGCGAAAGCGTTCTTCCTCCGTCGCGGCAATCAATACACCGTCTCTAAAAATCGCCGCAGACGAATCGGCGTGGTAAGCATTAATTCCAAGGATGATCATTCGTAATTTTTAAATTGAGCTGGAGGCAGGATGCGGGAAGCTGGAGGCTTTTTTGCTTCCTGCGTCCTGCGTCCTGCCTCCTGCCTCCAGCCTCCTGCCTCAGTTAAAAAGTCTCAAATAGTCTTGTTTTAAGTTGAACTGCTCAACATGTCTCGCAGCAAACGCACGGCTGGCGCGGCTCCAGCTGTCGAAAGCGGGCTGATCCCATTCGGTTGCTTCGATGAGAGCATTTAGCCAGGCTTTGGGATTATCCAGCGGAAGATCCCAGCCGATCAGCTGATTCCTCAAATTCTGCCAGGGCGTTTTATTACTGATGAGCACCGGCCTTCCCGCCGAGAAGGATTCAAAAATAGCGTGCCCAAAATTTTCTCCCAGCGTAGGTAAAACAAAAATGTGATTTGCATCCAGGGCAGCAATCACTTCCGTATGGGGCAAAGGCCCGTAGTAGGTAACCCGGACATGTTTCGGAAGTGATTGGATTATCTGCCTTGCTTCCTGCCAGTAATTTTCATCCTCCACTTCACCATAAATCGACAGGTCCAGCAGGATGCTATCGGGAACTTCCTTCAGCAGATCCAGGAAAAATGATATATTCTTGATGGCCATGATGCGCGAAATAAATACACACCGAAGCTTGCCCGGATTTTTTTCTATCTCTGAAACAGCTGATGGAAGTTCCGCTGAAAAATTAGGAATCAGTTCAATCCGCTTCGCACGTGGAAAATAATGCAGGATATCTTTTTTTTCCTGCTCGTCCGTGGCATGGAAAATAATCTTTGACGGAATCTGCAAACTGTTCAGCAGGGCGATGAATAATTTCTTCCGGGTTGACTTTGATCCGATGGCAGACTCCCTCAGCATACCGCGGGGTGACAGGATAACTTTCGCCCGTATTTTTTTTCTCCAGAAATGGTAAAGGGGCAGGAGCGTGAAGCGGACGGAGTACATACTGTTGAGATATATAAAATCCGGGTTTTCAGAATCGATGAGATCCTTTATCAGCGCCGCTGTCAGAGATTTCTGCGCGGCATAATAAACCTGAACACCGGGAGTGCGTGTAATCCATTGATTCGCCGGTATTCCCTCATAAGGTTTTGATTCACCCAGGTCCGTGTCAGATGTGATCACTGAAATCGAATATAGTTCATGCATCGCCACGACAAAGTTCCGTGTGGACTGTATGGGCCCGCCCGCTTTGTATCCCGGCTCATACCAATCGGTAAATAATAGGATTTTTTTCAGATGAATTCCTTTAAAGCGAAGGCTAAGGCGTAAGGCTAATGCCTTGTCCTTAAGCCTTAGCCTTAGCTAATATTATTCTTTTCCATCCAATACTCAAGCACAACAAAAAGCCAGACCTGTTGCCAGCGAATATCCGGATCGCACGCTAAAAACCGGGTCCATGTTTTTTTCAAATGATCACCCTGGATGAAATCCCTTTGCGCAATAAGATTGATATGCTTTTCACAAAAACCATGGAGCTCATTTTTCATCCATTCCTTCCAGGGAAATAAAAATCCCTTTTTCTGCCGGAGCACAATTTCATCGGGCAACATCGGTTTCAGGGATTCAACCAGCAGGCTCTTTGGATAAACAGGAACCTTAAACTGATCCGGAACAGACATCACAAATTCAACGAGGTCCTGATCAAAGAATGGTTCACGTATCTCCAGGGAATTGGCCATACTCATCTGGTCAGTATCTTTCAGTAACGTATTCTGCGTATAACCCAGGTATTCCGCCGCCGTAACCTGACTGTAATAAGGAAGTTTCATGAGGGCCCGGTGTTTTGCCAAAAGCTGATCCGACAATGTTTCCCGTTCCGATTCATTTAAATAAGTCAGGTTCGTCAATGCCACCGGCGACAGCAGTTGGCGGAGTATGGGATAGGAATAGGCGATTGCCGGGGAACTCGCGGCCAGCAACTGGCGCATCCTGTCTTTTATTTCACCCCTGCCCAGTAACCCTGACATACTATTGCGCAGGGAAGCCGGTAATTTCCAGATCCAGTTTCTCTGCTGCAGTTTTATATAGTGATCGAAAATCGGGTACCCCGCAAATAATTCATCTCCTCCCACACCCGATAAAGCCACACGGATGCCCTCCTTATGAATGGCTTTGGAGACCACATAGGTATTGATGCCATCACCGCTCGGCGTATCCATGGCATCCAAAGCATTTGTTAATTCACCCAGCATCACTTCCGGTTTCATTCGGACCTGAACATGTCGTGTATTGAATTTCTTTGCGATGATCTCTGCATATTTCGATTCATCATAGGCTGATTCATCAAAGGAAATATTAAAGGTATAGGGCGAGGGATCACCTGCTTCCACCATCAGTCCGACCACTGAGCTGGAATCAATACCGCCTGATAAAAAAGCACCCACGGGTACATCACTCACCAGTCGTCTTTTTACTGACTGCAACATCAGCTCCCTTACTTTTCGCTGCACATCTTTTGTACTGGTAAAATCAAAATCATAATTCGCAGCTGTCGGATCCCAATATTTCGTGGTTTGTATTTGTCCGTTTTTGATTCGCATCCAGCTGCCCGCTTCCATTTGCCGTATTCCTTCAACCGGAGAAAAAGGGAACCCGATTGACTGGTAGCGAAAATATTCCGACATGGCCGCCTGATCTATTTTGCGCTTTACAAATCCGGTGGTTAAAATCGCACGTACCTCGGATGCAAATACAAACTGATCCTTATCATGATAATAATATAATGGTTTTACACCCAGGCGGTCGCGGGCGATAAAGAGTTCTCTTTCCTCTTTATCCCAGATAACAAACGTGTACATACCCCGAAGGCGGGATAAACTTTCAGCGCCCCATTTAATGTAACCGGCAAGAATCACTTCTGTGTCCCCATGTGTACGGAAGGGATAATCACTCAGGGATGGCTTGATCTCGGCATAATTATAAATCTCACCATTGAATATAATCGTATAACGGCCCGAAACGTCTTCAAAGGGCTGATTAGCGGCCTCGGACAAATCTATGATGGAAAGCCGCCGGTGACCGAATCCCAGTTCCCCGTCCATAAAAAATCCCTCCGCGTCCGGACCACGATGACTCATTGAATCCGCCATCCGTTTAATCTGCCCCGGTTGTACGGGATTCTGTCTGTTCAATATGCCTGCAATGCCACACATTCTCTAGTTCGCTTTATCTGCTATGAGTTTTGTATAAATATCTGAATATTGCCGGGCCACTTGCTCCAGTTGAAAGCGTTTTACATTTTCAAATCCCTTTGCTACCAGTTCTTTCCGGTAAGCATCGTTTTCGATTATCTTTTTCAGACCCTGGCGAATAGATTCAGGTTTAAACGGGTCGACCAGGCAAGCAGCTTCTCCGGCCACAGAGATCATGGGTTCCAGCCGACTGGTTAATACGGGACGGCCCGTAGCCTGCGCTTCGATAATCGGAAGACCGAATCCTTCATAAGTAGAAGGAAAAAGCATGATGTCCGATTCTGCATATAGGTCGCGCATGGCCGCATCGGATAATTTATTCAGGAGCCGGTAGTTAATTTTTTTGTATCCGAGCAATGTTTTTTGCGCCTCCTTCAGGAACCCGACAATGATCAGTTCCACGTCCATATCCCGGATGGCTTCGATCGTTCTCTCCAGATTTTTGTTTGCCGTGGTTCCGATGAACAACAATTTCGGACTGGCCGAGTGAAAAATGCCGGGTGCCGGTTTAAATAAGGGATCGATGAAATTGGGAATGACATGAATTTTTGCCTCCGGACAGCCCGTAAAAAAAATCAACTCCTTTTTTGTGTTTTCGGAAATGACTGTCACAGCATCTGCCTTCCTGACCGGCAGCCGGTACCATAACCATCGAATGACCCAATGTCGTGGATTCGTTTTTGGATAATGGTGTAGAAGCACACAATCATGCACTGTCAGCACATTGATATTTTTATTGCTACAACCCAGGATAGCATATTGAACATCGCCCGTAATATGATTGATCTGCGACTGTGTACGACGTACAAATTGTATATTTTTCCGGATTGTTCCCAGTTTGCTTGTAAACGGAAGTCTTTGTTCCTTAACTGATAAAAAGCTTCCCGAAACCCTGGAAATCTCCCCCGCTATAGCATAGAATAATTTCTCAATACTGAAGTAAGCAGGTAACGGGTTTCGGAAAAAAAAAGTGAGTGATTTCATTAAAGATCTACACGAAATGCAATCCTGTATATTTTAAACACGACCCAGGTAAAAATCAACCCTTTTACCAAATAACTCATGGTTGTCAACAGGTCTGTTTCAACACTGATAGAATATATGAAAAGAAATGGAAGCCAAAGCACAATGGTTGGCCTTTTATCTGCAAACTTCAAAATAGCAGAAAGCATGAAATTAAAAAAAAGTCCATAGAAAAATAAATAAATTACGCCCCCGATCTTATCAAAATTTGCATAAGCTTCGCCGAAGGGCCCGATATTCATACTAAAACCCACCAGGCTATAACCCCAGAATCTTTTCAAATTTTCCTTGCCTCCTGCATTCGGTTTGTCCTTCCATAAAAACCTGGGAACAATGGCAGCTGCTACTGATTTCCAGATAGTTTCACCGTAAGCAAAATCAAATTTTGTAGGAACCCTATTCATAGTCATTGCGACCAGCCAGCCCTGGTTCATACGAATAGCCGAAAAAAATAACTTATTCGGTTCCAACATACTGGCTGGATTTGTTATCCTATCTGTTACCAATTCTGCAAAATATGTTGGGTCAGTGCCGGTTCCCGACCACGCTCTTGTTCTATAGTCTACTTTTACTGATTGAATTACAATAATCAGAGCCATACCCGCAACAGCTACCAAGACCTTCCTTTGAAATGGTATCTTTTTCCCCAGAAGGATAAGAATTAAAGAACATGCCATTAAAAAAATAAGTTCTCCAAACATGCCCGTAATCAGGGACTGGGCGATCATCAGAACGATAACCGATGGAACAATTATCCTCTTATGTTTTGAAGGGGAATAAATAACATAAAAAACGCCTACATAGGTCAGGTGATCCATCAAATAAAAAACCTGTTTCAGACTTGAAGGTGAAAGAAAATCCAAAAATCCTGATACCAATCCTGTAGCAATCAGGGTCAATCCAACAGACGGTTTACTACTGAGAATCCGCTTTACATTATCGATATAAACTTTTGGACTAATGTTTACCTTGGCCTTAGATAACGGAAAACGCAATCCAATTGCCAAAGCAATGACAGCAGGTATCATGAAGGAAAAATAATCGTCGGAGGAAACCGGCATGTATTTTACCCATATACGGGCGAGGTAATTTTCCCGGGTATATTCATGATAAAATATGACCGGCATTAATAAGCAGGTAAGCGCAGCCATAATATTTGTTAATTCAAGAATCACGATTTTTTTGCCTAGCATTTCCAGAAAATCCAAAAGAAAATAAATGAAAAGACATACGGCGGCATTTTCTAAAATAGTATAGTTATCCAGTAGGCTTAAAAGCAATAATAAAATAGAGCAGAATATGGTTATCTTAAGCCTCAATTCATTGTCTTTTTTGTAGCAAATAACATACAAAAACCAGTTTTTATAATTTCCTGCGCTTCCTTCATTTTACCGGTTTCCTTAAAATAATATATCCGGTAACCCAAATTTTTTAATATTTGTTGAGCATCACCTGCCCTTACTCCATTTGCAGCCGCTTCCGCCCAATCTACAAACTCAAAAATAATATCCGGCGCATCCGATCTGGCCAATAACACAGATGCCCCTCTAAAAGCATGATATTCATACCCTTCAACATCTATCTTAATCATATCAACCCTGGTTAGTCCCTGTTCTTCCATTAACGTATCCACCCTCATAGTTATTACCGGTATGACCTTATTAGTAAACACTGGCGATAATGATCCTTTTCCAAATTTTTCTTCCGGCGAATAAAAATTCAGGGTTTCCGAGTCGGTGTAGTATAATGCTTTGTTGAAGGTTTTCACGTTCGTAACTTCATTCCGTTCCAGATTTCGCTCCAAAAATTCAAATACCCAGGGTGCAGCTTCCACGCAATATATTCGTATATCATTTCTTCTGGACTGAACTGGAATAGTAATCGCTCCGATATTCGCTCCGAGATCCAGAAATACACCATTAGAAGGTAATCTTTTTATAATAAAATCAGAAGTACCTTGTTCATAAATTCCATTGACAAAAATCTCAAACCCTACATTTTCAATAATATTTGGAACCAGATATTCACATCCCCCCTTCCCTTTAATCCAGAAACTGTTTTTACGTTTTATTTTTTTATTAAAAATTATCCTGGCTAACCGATCCTTCCCTTTGAAAACAGGAAGACTTCTATATATCACATCCATTAAACCCATTGACCTCTTAAATTAAAATATACGATTATCCGGCATTCGGATAAGTCATTCTCTATAAACAAGCGATATATTGGTTCAACAATTTTTCAAACTCCGGCTCACAATAATAACTGGATGGCTTGTATTGGAGTTCGGATCGATCCGTCAACACATCTAAATCGTAAGACGTCATTCTCTCAAAATTAACAGGAATGACTTTGGGATAAGAATCCCTTGTAGCATAAAACATAGTGCTTTTCATAATTTCCGGAAACCAAACATCTAATCCGCAGGCCCAGTATTCAAATAATTTATTAGGAGCATTGAATATATAATTGGGTATATGCCCATTATATAAAATCACGCCCGTATGATAATTCCGCAGTATCCCCGGCAACCGGAAATAATTAACCCTGTCTTGAAATCTAACCAATTCCGGATTCAATGATTTCAAAAATACTTTTGCGTCTTCAGTGATATTGTCAGAATAGATATCCCAGGTAGCGCGACCATCCTGCTGAATTATCCAGTTGGCAAATTCCTTCAGGTACATAGTTTCCAGGCTTAGTGCCCCGACGTAAACAAATTTTACAGGCATACTAAGTGTCTTTTCCGATTTATCCACCTTCCAGCTTTGCGGTGGATAATTTGGAAGAATATATGTGTTGGAAATCCGGGTTGATTTATTATCCGCCAGAAATAAACGCATCCTGTCTTCATTTGAATGAGATATCCAGTTTGCCAGCGGATATAATTTCTTTTCCAGTAAATGACCCAACCGGTTTATAAACATCCCCTTCTGATATTCTCTGATGGACGTATATTCATGATAATGTATTCCCAGCCTGCATTGATTGGCTAGCAGTTTTCTGTGTATATAGGCAGGATAGGCCGAAAGCGTTTCATAATACATCACCGTATCCGGCTTCCAGGAATTCAGGTTTCGAGACACGGAGGCATAAAATCCAAAATACTTCCAATATCTCAAAATCGGATTTTTCCCTTTTGAATTGCCCGAACGGATAATATTTATCGTTGATGAAGGCGGCTTGTATTTTTCAAATTCGCCAGACGCTTCCATCGTATAGACTCTTACTTCACTTTCCTTACGTGCCTGGGAAGCCAAATAATTTAACCAGTTCATCACCGGAGGATACAATTCAATGGGGCTGAAATGAATAATTGCAAGTTTCAGGAAAGCAGATTTTTAAAAGACTGAAAAACTGTGTCAGTCCTGTTTTTATAACTATATCCAGATGCCAATGAGCGCAACCGGGCACTGAGTCTTATTTTTTCAATATCATTTTTTGACATTCCCATTACAATTTTCGTCTTGTTAATGGCATCCTGTGGATCAGAAAAAAAATAAACCTCCTGTTTGTCATTAAAAAATAACCGGTGTTCTTTAGTATCTGGCGCCAGCATGATACCACCCACAGCAGGCACTTCAAAAGTTCTCATATTATGCGAATCCTCATTATGCGGACGCATCAGGTTTAATTGAAGCCTGTAACGACGCAAGATCTTCCAAAAATCATCACCATATACCGGTGGATGAACCGTAATCGCCTCATTATTTACAAATTTCTTCCAGTCATTGCCAAAAACATCAATTTGAATTCCGGCTAAAGCCATGGCTTCAATAAACGCGGCTCTTTCCTTGTCCGGATTGCCCGCAAAGCAAAGTTTCAGAATTTCATCCTGGTTTACACAAATCTCAAAAAGACGATCGTCCAGATCAAATCCAAATGGAAGAAAGACAACTTTCGACAGGTATTCCCTTTCCAGTTTTTCTTTAACCGACAGATTGTAGGTAAACTGCAGGTCATATAATGAAATAGATCTGGTTACGTTGCTGTTACCGCTACCACGTCCCGAGAAAATAAATGGATTGTCCGGATTATAATTGGCCAATTTTACGTTCCTGTTTTTTGCCCATGCCAGAGCAGCCGGTCTTATTTCCATCCCTTTAAATATCCAAATAACATCCGGCTTGAACTGGTTAACATTTTGCATGAATAGTCTTTCTATTTTCCGCATGATACCAGAAAGTGAAGCGCGATACAATATTTTATTGAAAATGGACCTGTTATAATATTCGTAAAAATAATTCTGGGCAGTGAAAAGAAATACCTCTGCACCTAATTCCTCCAGGTATTTTTTATAATAATTCTCTATCGCATAAATTTTATCAGAGCCGACAATAAAAATCCTCATTCCTGGTATTTGAACTTTTTACCGAAATTTACAAATGGCGTTTCAAGTCTTTTGTACACCAGCCAGGAAAATCCAATAGAAAGAATAAGTGCAACAATTGTAACAAGTCCGCCACGGCCCGTCTCCAGGGCATTCTCACCCAAATTGCCCAAAAAATGCCGGCATAATCCAATAATCATATCGTGAAAAAGATAGAGAGAATATGAAATGGTTCCTATCCAGACAAGTTTTTTCAGCCGGAGAATTGATCCGTAAATTGAATTCTTGTATACCAGCGCAAAAACAACCATAGCTGAAAAAACGATGGCAAAAAGTGTATTGCGAAATATGCCGAGATCGCCATATCTCGCAGAAAGGAATATGCAAATGGCCACATCCAAAACGAGCATAAAGACAATGGCTGTGCGGTAGCGTCTTACAAATGCCGACAACGAGTGGAAATGATTAGTATAGGCGATTAAGGCCCCGAAAGCAATAGAATCCATCCGGCAGGGTAATAAAACATAAGCAGGAACCCAATTGTTGTATTGCATTCTCACAATCGGCGCAATAATGATGGCCAAAACCAATAGCCAGGGAAGCCACTTCTCTTTTAGGAGATAAACCAGAAACGGAAAAACGATATAAAATTGCTCTTCCACGCCAATCGACCAGGTTACACTAACTGAGGTATTCCCAAAATTTTGCCGATGAGCTATAAAGATATTATGCAGCATGACCAGGTAAGCCCATATCGGAATGACATTATTTCCTGTCAGAAAATAATCTGAGGAAAAAAAAGGAATTGAACAGATGATACCAAATAATGCAATCAATAAATAATAATTGGGAATGATCCGTACAATTCTTCGAATATAAAACGTAGAAAAATAATTTTTGGAGTCCCGGTTATTCATCAATATAGTCCCGATCAAAAAACCTGATAACACAAAGAACAAATCGACACCAACCCAGCCAACAGATGTTAATTTGTAAAAGATTCTTCCCAGATACGTATTTGAATTGATCAGCTGGTTGTTGACATAGTGAAAGGCAACAACCATTAGTACTGCTATTCCTCGCAGCCCGTCTAATTCAGGAATCCTTTTCTGCTTATCCTGAATTAACCGGTTGTCAATGCCAATAATTTCGTTACTATTCTCAACTCTTTCAAAAACTGGCTGGGGTTCTGGTAATAAGGGTGAATTCATGCCGCTTTATAGGTAATTTCCGATAACAGTTTCTCTACAGCCAGACAAAATTTATCATACGAATACTCCAAAATCTTAGCACCGGAATTCCTGCCCATTTCGATTAACTCATCCTTATTTTTCTTCGCCATGATCTGCAGTTTTACTTTTAAATCCTCCAGATCACCTGCTTTGAATATATATCCATTTGTACCTGCGCTTACAAGGTCAATGGCAGAACCACATTTGTCACTTACAATAACAGGTCTGCCGGAAGCCATCGCCTCATTTACAGAAAGTCCCCAGGTTTCACTGGGTCCGCTGGATGGCAGAACAAATACATCTGACATCCGGTAGATCACCGGCATCTCAGACTGATTTATGAAATCAATAAAATGAATCGATTGATGATGATCAAATGAAGATTTCAGTTCATGTTCCAGTTTACCATTCCCGACGATCACCAGATCCGCCCGGTCACTTAATCCCGATTTTTCAAAAGCCTTCAATAAAATCCCGGGATCCTTTTTCTCTTCCAGTTTTCCGGCAAAAAGGAAAATCATTCTCTCCCCGGTAATTCCCAGGGACTTTCGAAACGCAACCGCTTTTTCCTGATATAGTTCTGCGTTCTCCGAAAACCTCCTGTTGTCTATTGCATGCGGCGCCCATAGCAATTGGTTGTTTTTTAGCCCCAGCTTTTCAAAGTAATCAAAATTATTACTGCCTACATACAAAGCATAGTCTACAAAACGATAGACCCATTTCAGAAAAAACAAACGAATCCTGTTCTTTATAAAACTTGATTTGTCCAGCAGGGTAGAATCCCCGCGAAAAATCACGGGTTTATTTTTATGATAGTGCCTGAGTGCTTTCAAATGACTGTTAAAAGACCATCCATACACCAGGACCGCATCGGGACCGAAGTTATCAATACGTTTTATGATGTCCGGATTTCTTATACCTCTAAAATGATGGGATCCTTTATCTTCTGCTGTATTCTCCAGGAATTCATAATCATATCCCTCTAATAACGGAATATCCCAGTCTATCATTTTTGCAAAACCCGGATCATATTTATTTTCCAGGGCCGTTTTTCCCCAGGTATAAAAAACCTTAATAGTAATCTGATTGCGTTCGGTTAAAAGCTTGAACAATGGCGCATTATACTGGATTGGATGGGTGGTAATGATAGCCAGTCTTTTTTTCTTCATCCGGTTTATTGAACTCTTCTATTCATGATGAACAAAATTTTCAGCGCAGAATTGAAGCAGTCTCTCCAACTCGATGTTTACATCATTTGCGATATGGTATCCGTCGGTCAGTAAACGACCGATTGAATAGTTCAAAGAAGGTTCATCCGTAGGGAGACTTTCTGCCGGTAAATCCAGTGAAATATTTTTTTTAAGTACCGTTACGGCTGACTGGATAATCGAATCCGCCATATCAATTACCCGCATGCTGATCCCGGATCCCAGGTTATAAATAATATGTTCAGGAAATTGAGGGTCCGTTAACATTTTTGACATGACTTCTTCAACATCCGCCAGACAAATAAAATCCCTGTACTGACAACCATTCGAACGAAGAGTGATGGCTCCTTTTTCAACTGCCTGTTTACAAAGATCGTTTGCCAACAGGGTCCAACGGTTTACATGGGCCGAAACCGGTGCGCCAAAAGAATTGGATAGTCGCAGGACCGTCCCTTGAATTCTTTTATGTTTTGCAGCGGCTACAATGTAATCCTCGGCTGCCCGATGTGTGATCGCATAAGGATGAACAGGCCTGGGCAGCGAATCTTCTGTAATCGTTCCTTCGAGCGGTGCGCCATAAATATGTGCCGTGGAAAAATAAATAAACTGATCAACTTTTTTTGAGATACTATTCTCCAGTATCATTCTGGTTTCATCAATATTGACGCGAATGGCTTCGGAAGGAAATTTTACGGAATCAATCTCGTTCAGAGCAGCCAGGTGAATCACCACATCAACGGATGCGGGAAAAGTTGCCGGATCAAACAGTAATACATGATCGATTCTTTTGACCTGGCCATGTAAACGCAGGATATCTTCGGGAACAGGTCTTCTGGATGAAACCCATACTTCATGTTCTTCCGAAAGCCTGCGGGAGAGCCTTCCGCCAACATACCCGAGACCACCTGTGATCAGAATCCTGCTCATGCAAAACCATTATAAGGAATCTGGTCATTGTGTACGGGCAGATTGTCCGTCTCGGCGGGATCATGCGGGATGCTCGCAATATTCAGCAACATATTTTCTCCCGCACCAATACCCTGAAATGCCATCCAGATACCCGCCGGCACAGTTAACCGTTGATAATTTTCCCTCGACAATGTTAATTCCTGGAAAGTCTGAAATGATTTACTGCCGGATCGTCCGTCGTAGAGTACAAACCGGATAGTACCGAGCGGAACAATCAGGTTCAATATCATTCTTTGATGTTTTTTCCATCCTTTCACGGCTCCATTGTTTACCGTGGAAAAATAAGCCTCACCGAATCCCTGAAAAGATTCTTCAGGTTGCTTTAATGCATGCATTACTTCACCGGATTCTCCTGGAATGACTCTAAGCGGTGTGACCAGTACATCTACTATATGACCCATGCAATGGACTTTTTTCGTGCTTCTTCCGTGTATTCCAGAATCTGACTCAATGTATAAACGCTGATATCTTCCTTCTTGTGATTGTAATAATAGTCATACCATTCCCCGGTGAGTCTTGAAGTCGCTTCAAAGTCCAGCACGGGTTTCCAATGCAGAAAATATAGTGCTTTATCGCAATTCAGTTTCAACAGACCAGCTTCGTGAAAATTTTTACTTTCTTCTATTTCGAAGGGTTTCTTCATAGTTGCCCCCTTCCAGAACTTATTGACCGACTGAAGCAATTCCAGCACCGTATGATTCTGATCTGCATTCGGTCCGATATTAAACGGTTCGCCATTGATCTGTTCATCTGATTCCGCCAAAACCTGACCCGCTCTCAGATAACCACTCAATGGTTCCAGCACATGTTGCCAGGGCCGCGTGGAATTTGGGTTTCTTATTTTAACCGCCTGTTCTTCGTTCCAGGAACGAAAGCAATCCGGTACAATCCGGTTCAGTGCCCAGTCGCCGCCTCCAATTACATTGCCGGCACGCACTGACACGAGTTTTACTTTTGAACCGGGTTTTTTAAAATAAGAATGATAATAAGTTTTGATCACGATTTCAGCGGCTCCCTTCGATGCGCTATACGGATCTTTCCCTCCCAGGGCATCCTGTTCACGATATCCCCAGATCCATTCCACATTATCATAACTTTTATCGCTGGTGATGATAACTGCCTTGCATGGATTGGAAAGCATTCTCAATGCTTCGAGAATATTGGCCGTTCCCATCGTATTCGTTTGAAATGTTTCTATCGGATCCTCGTAGGAAACAGAAACGATGGGCTGGGCCGCCAGGTGAAACACAAAGTCAGGTTGTGTATCCACGAATATTTTTTTCATTCGGGGACCGTCACAAATGTTGGCAAAATGATGCTCCGTTTTTTTAGCAAGCCTCAACTCCTCAAATAATGAAGGTTGTGTTGGGATGTCTTTTGATATGCCGGTAACATGAGCCCCCAATGAATGCAACCAGAGACTTAACCAGGATCCCTTGAAACCGGTATTGCCGGTTACAATTATCTTTTTGTCCTTATAAATTTTGTTGAACAAAATGCTAATTTTTGAATTTGTCTTTTTTTTCCGACGGGATCAATAACATGGTTCCCCATACACCATTGGCATCGGAATAATTCCTGTCCTTATGTAAAATCCATTTCTGATCGTTGACGCGAAATGCATCATAATTATAGTTCCTCAGAAGACTTCCTATCGCTCCATCTTCTTCAGGAGTATGTGATTCCATGAGAAAGACAGGTCTCTTTATTTGTAAACACTGATCACAGCCCTTTAACGCAAATACACCAGCGCCTTCAATATCCATTTTTATTAAATCCGGATATACAGCAATTCCTTCTTTTCCAAAATACTCGTCAATACTTGTTGCCTTGACTTTTGTTAATGTTCCTTTTTCTGCATTTTCTGCCCAGCTGTCCAGCATGGAAGATTCGTGATGGTTTTGCCCGATATAAAATTCGACTTCTCCGGATTTATCCGAACAGGCCGCCTCCACGATTTCAACATTTTTAATATCATTTTGAGCAATATTCCTCTTAAACACATCCAGAATGGAAACCGATGGCTCAAATGCGTATATCTTAGATCCTGCCGACAATTTTTTATAAAAATAAAGCGAATAATAACCCATATTGGCCCCCACATCTGCTACAATAATATCGCGCTGATCAAATCCAAATTGCTTTATTATTTTATCGAGCGCATCCAAGGAATCGGTTTCCCAAAATCCCATGAGGGTATGGAAATTGATATCCCTCCTATAATATGATTTGAGCCCCTTTAATTTGCCAAACCAGATCGTATAAAATTTTCCTTCTCTGAAAATTGATTTGAGAACTCTTCTGTAAATAGGGGAACTAAAATTCAATTGATTTTTTTTATTTTTTCATAATGCCCTGGACCTCCCGCCTCCCGCCTCCTGCCTCCAGCTTCCGGCTTCCTGCCTTATTCACCAGGTTTTCCATTTCGCATGCCCCGAAGCCCACATTTCATTAAGCGCGATTTTATCCCGCAGGGTGTCCATACATTTCCAAAATCCATGATGCCGGAAATTAAATAGTTCTCCCTCTTTAGCGAGTTTTTGTAAAGGCTCCTGTTCAAATACCGTTTCGTCTCCTTTAATATATTCCAGCACTTCCGGCTCACAAACAAAAAAACCGCCATTGATCCAGTTGCCGTCGCCCCTGGGTTTTTCCAGAAAGGATTCAACGCGGTTACCCTCCGTTTCCAATGCACCAAAACGACCTTCAGGTTGTACAGCCGTCATCGTAATACTTTTCCCATGATCCATATGAAAGTCTACCAGTTTTTTTATATCCACATCCGATACACCGTCCCCATAGGTAAGTAGGAATGGCTCGTCGCCAATAAATTCCCTGGCCCGTTTAATCCGACCGCCCGTCATGGTGTCCTGACCTGTTTCCAGCAGCGTGACTTTCCAGGGCTCCGAAGTATTATTATGAACCTTGATCGCATTGGTACTTAGATCAATGGTCACATCACTCTGGTGCAAAAAATAATTCGCAAAATATTCCTTGATATAATAACCCTTATAACCCAGGAGGATTACGAATTCGGTGAATCCATAGTGGGAATATCCTTTCATAATATGCCAGAGAATGGGTTTTCCCCCGATCTCAGCCATGGGCTTTGGCCGTATATCCGTTTCTTCACTGAGCCTTGTTCCCAAACCGCCAGCGAGAATTAATACTTTCATTGATGCCTGGTTGATAATGAACCCTGGATAAAATTACCTATTCTTTCCAACTGATGGCTGTATGTATTTTTATTTGCGAACGATTTTCTTTGATTCATAAGCAAATCCGAATTCCAGTGAAACAGGTTTGTAATGGTATCACGGAATAATGCAGGCAGCAATTTATTATCCTCCCGGCTCTCATTCATCCGGATCAGTTCCGGATATTCCTGGTAAGTTGTTATATTATTTGATATAATCACTTTGCCCGTGCTCAGATACTCCATCACTTTATGATAATTGGTTCCCTTACTCTGGTCCAGTTGCATGTCGTAACAAATCAACAACGCATCCATTCGGTTCAGCGCCATCGCCAGCTCTTTTGTTTTTAGTACACCATGGAATTCTGCATTCGTAAAGTCCTGCAGCCGGTCAATGAAAGCCTTCACTTCCGCGTCTTCAGAAGAACCGATATTTGAATCAGCGGTCATATAGATACCAAAGAAATGAAACCTACATTCCGGATTGCCACGAACAATTTGTATTAATATCTGCCGGTCAAGGTCCGGGCGCAAAAAATTACCGGACAACCCGACATTAATCGGCTGACCTTTCGCCGGCCTGATAAAAAGATTGCCGAGAAACTCTTCCGATATTCCATGATTTATAAACTCAGAAGGAATTTTAAAGTCCTTATACTTTTCGATGATTTCCCTCGTAACGGAAAACAGAACATTTGCTCCAGATGCGGCGATGATCGCATTATTATCAGAAGGCTCGTCCACAGGGTGAAATATTTTAAATATGTTCTTGTCAAAATATGACAGCGGAAACAAATTTCCGATATCAAATGACCAGATAATATCGATGGGTTTGTGAATAGCCCGAAGAATATCCCTGATTTGTTTTTTTACGAGCCTGTTGTATATTTTTCTTGCATGAAATTTTATCCGGTAAGGAAAATATAGCTGCTGGTCGATGATAAATAGTCCCCGTTGATGTTCATCGGATTTTACCTGGATCCTTTTCCTGCTCCAACTCCATCGATGATTGTCCGGCGGATTCAAAAAGTAAACCTCATTTCCCGCTTTTGCGAGTTCGATCGCATAATGATGTTTGGCCAGTTTCATTTTGCCCCAGGCCTGCGGTGTGAGTATCAAAATGACTTTATTGGTGAGCCCGGATGGAATCTGCAATATATTTTATCATTTCTTCTGTCAGCTCAGGATACATGGGCAGCGAAAGGATTTGATCCTGAAGTTCTGTTGCCACCGGAAAATCTGTTGGTCCGTAACCCAGGTATTGATAGGCCGGCAGATTCGGCAGAGCTGTCGGATAATGAACGGACGTTTCAATTCCCTTTCCGGCTAAATAATCTGCCAGTTTCTGCCGGTTCATAGAACGGATAACATACAGATGCCAGGTATGTTTTGTATTGGGCCTTTGTTTGGGAAGAATGATCCCGGGAATTCCCTGCAACCATTTATCATAAAATGCGGCGTTCTGTATTCTTTTTTCTGTCCAGGATGCCAGGTGCGGAAGTTTGGCACTCAGAATGGCTGCCTGTAATCCGTCGAGACGGCTATTGATTCCCTCAATCTGATGCTGGTGTTTCTTCAATGCACCATGATGAGCATACATCCGGCATTTCTCCGCCAGATCATCATCGTTGGTAATGATACAACCCGCATCACCATAAGCGCCGAGATTTTTTCCCGGATAAAAACTGATGGAGCCTGCTACACCAAAGAAACCAGCGCGCTTGCCGTTGAACTCGGAAAAATGTGACTGGGCGCAATCTTCAATTAAAAATAATTTATGCTGATCGCAAATCTTTTTGATGGCTTCTATATTACACATCTGGCCCTGCAGATGTACGGCGATCACAGCTTTTGTTCTCGCAGTGATCTTTTCTTCCAGCAGATTTTCGTTCATACTGAAATAATCTATTTCCGCATCAACAAAAACCGGTCGGGCGCCAGTCTGGCTGATTGTCTCTGAACTGGAGATCCAGCTATTGGCCACGGTGATCACTTCATCCCCCGGTCCAATGCCCATCATTTTCATCAGTATAAATAAAGAATCCGTGCCGTTACCGCAACCGATCACATGTTTGATTCCATAGGCAGCAGCAAATTCACTTTCGAAATCACTGACAAAGGACCCGCCGATAAAGGCTGTCCTTTCAATGACCTTCGCCATCGCGTCATCTATTTCAGTTTTGATTGACTGATACTGAGCCTTCAGGTCTGCAAAGGGGATTTTCATGATTTATTTATTCGCCTTGCCGGATTACCGGCATACTTACCGGGCTGCAGAATATCTTTTGTAACGACAGACCCGGCTCCGATTACAACATGATCGCAGATGGTAACGGGCAGGAGGGTTGCATTGGATCCAATAGATACATGGTTTCCGATCTTTGTTGCCCGCCATTTACTTTTGTCACCGCCTGCCGGGCCGCCATCCTGGAACAGGTCATTAATAAACATAACCCCATGTCCGATAAAACAATGATTTCCTATGGAAACCAGCTCACATATAAGACTATGCGATTGAATTTTTGTATACTCTCCAATGACTACCCCCTTTTGAATTTCAGTAAACGGACCGACGAAACAGTTGTCGCCGATACTGCACCCATATAAATTCACGGGTTCCACCACTTTAACGTTCTGTCCGAACTGGACATCCACGATGGCCGTTTTAAAAAGAATGGGTTTATTCAAGACTCGTTGTTTTTCCTGGCCTGCCGGTAAATTTTCTCAATAATCTCAACCGTTTTTAATCCTTCCATGCCACTGGTTGCAATGGCTCCCTTACCGACCAACACGTCTGCAAGATTTTGATATACTTTATCGTGGTTTGACATTGAACCAAGATATTGCCCGTAATTATTGGGCGGGTTGCCGGGGGGCAGATTGCTGATAGGGTCAGATTCCAGGCTTTGATATTCGAGTTCATTTAAATATTGGCCACCGATCTTAACAGTTCCCTTCTCTGCAAACAAAGTAAGCGATCCCTCCATATTTTTTTTATACGCATTAACCGTATAGTTGATCGTCCCAATGGCGCCACTCAGAAATTCCATGGTCACCACACCAGTATCCTCAAATTCGATCAGACCCTGATGATCAAAATTGCCTGTAAATGCATTTAACGATTTCAAATCTCCCAGAAACCAATAAAGCAAATCAATAAAATGGCTAAACTGTGTATATAAAGTACCGCCGTCCAAATCTTTGGTTCCTTTCCAGGAGTTTTTGTAGTAATCCGCATTCCGGTTCCAGAAGCAATTCAATTGTACACTGTAGATTTTTCCCAGCTTTCCCTGGTCTATCAGGTCCTTTACTGCCATTACCGGAGGGTTGAACCTGTTTTGCTTTACGATGAATAATCTTTTATTGGCCCTTTCAGCCGCATTGATCATGGCCGTACAATCAGATACAGAAAGAGCCATGGGCTTTTCACAAAGTACATGTTTACCGGATTTCAAGGCTTCGATACTGTGTTCCGCATGAAGACCATTGGGAGTACAAACGGAGACGACATCAAGTGAGGGTGCCCCGGCCAACATTTCCTTTAAACTTCCAAACCATGGAACACCATATTTGTCTGCCAGTGTTTTTGCTTTTTCAATATCCGTATCACTTACGGCCGATAATTTGCCAGTCTTTAAAATATGCTCTGCATGTCGCTGGGCGATTCTTCCGCATCCGACAATTCCAAATTCCAGGACAGTACTCATCGGCCAATTAATTTTTTGAATGATCTGCGCAGCGGAGCGGTTTTGATCAGCATATTCATATATCTTTCTTTCAGCTTCCTGTCAGATTTGAATGCAGCATGCTTTTTAATGGGCAAATGCATAATCTTTTCAAATTCCTGAGGAGTCAGACCGAATTTTTTCATGACGTATTCCTTATCGGATTGTAATTGGGCGGGGTCATACAATGGCTTTTCCAATTCCAGCAGGGCCGCAGACCTCGTCATTTGTCCGGAGCAAATCAATGTAGACAGATGCGCTTTTCTCTTGTCGATATGAAATTTTTCCGGCAAAATATAAGCCTGGTAGAATTTCGTGAACTGCGATTCATAGTGCTTGCCACCATAATCCCGCCAGTCAAGCTCTTTCCTGATAATTTCTTTTACTTCATTTTTGTTATAGGGCACATAGTTCAGAATGGAAATAGGATTCAATCTGAGTACTGAGCTGTAGTAAACATGTTTTCTAAAATCAAAATAGGGATAGGTATTCAATCTTTTCTTGCCGAACCTCGAGTGAATATCCTTCAAATTTGCATAGTCCATTTTATCATAAAGCCAGGATGGCGGCATGATATATTCCGTCACGATATTCGTCCCGCTGATGATATATCCCGTATTGTGCTCCCTGGCCAGTTTGTACATGGACGCGAAAATAGCATGATCAGAAACCACTTCGATATCCACCACGGATGCATACAGATACGCCAGTTGGATATCCCGGAATTCTTCCCAGTCAATGACCAGGCTGAATAAATCGAAGCCACAACGCGTAATTATATTTTCAACATTCCTGACAGCCAGTTCAGAATCCCATCCATTATCGAGATGCACGGCAAGCGGCCTCAGACCATGTTGTTTTACGAGCCAGGCAACATACGTACTGTCCACGCCACCACTTAATCCTATCAGGCAATCATATCGATTTCCCTTACCATCAGCTTTAATCCGGTGGACCAGGTCTTCCAGTTTTTTTTCCCCGGCCTCACCGGTAACCAATCCTTTAATGGCGGCTTGCTGGTATTCGTAATAGTAATTGCAAATACCTTTTTCATCAAAGCGGATATCCGGATCGGCTATATTGTCCATCACCGTTACCGTACACTGTTGGTATTTTGGATCTTTATTATCTACAATCATATACTATCAGCATTTCAAATCCAGGCATAAACATGTTTTTCCAAATCCTGCTGCGAAGGATAACTGATCAATACAGCGCGATGCGGCCGTTGAAAAACAAAAAAGCTTCCCGCACTCACGGCTGATGCACCGTACTGAACAGCCCTTTTAAAATCTGAAAGGGAGGCGGCCCCGCCTGCAGCTATCATCGGTATATTGATGGCATGCGCAATTTTTTCTATCATTTCAAGATCGTATCCGGAAAAACTGCCGTCGCGTTCAATCGAATTCAGGAGTATTTCCCCGGCACCCGCTTCTTCCATCTGTTTCGCAAATGCCACGGGGTTCAGGCCGGTGGCCGTTTTCCCGTTTTCAATATACACGCCGGGCTTTCCGAACAAATTCTTTTTGTAGTCAATCGAAACCACTACACTCTGGCTCCCAAACTGCCTCGCGATCCCTGTGACCAGTGACGGATTTTTAACGGCTGAGCGGTTCAGGATCACTTTTTCCACGCCAACTGACAGAATTTTTTTAACCTCATCAACACTGGTTATACCACCGCCGTAGGCAATAGGTATAAACGCCTCACTGACAATCTCCCTGATTCTGGAAATATCAGGTGGTCTGCTTTCCCTGCTGGCATCGATATCAATGATGGCCAGTTCATCCACTTCCTTTTCATTGAAAATGCGTACTGCGTTAATAGGATCCCCAACATATTTATAATCTTTAAATTTTACCGATTTCACCAGGCCATTCCTGTGAATCAATAAAGCAGGTATAACCCTTATGCGCTTCAAAGCAGGGCAAAGTTTTCAAGAATTTTCATCCCATATTTGTGGCTCTTTTCAGGATGAAACTGAACACCGAATATATTGTCATGGCTCACTGCCGCGGTAAAATTATATCCATAAATAGCCTCCAGTAACACATCTTCAGGATTATCCGGTAGCACATGAAAAGAGTGCACGAAATAAAAACGTGGCTGTTCTCCCAAATCATTCGTCAGGGCGGAAGTCTTTGATCGTTTGACATCCGTCCAGCCCATATGTGGAATTTTCAAAGCACCCAGGTTGTCTTTTTTGAATTTTATTGTTTTACCGGTTATCCATCCCAGGCCCGGCTCGGTTCCTTCTTCGCTATTTTCCATCAGCATCTGAAGACCTACACAAATGCCCAATAAAGGAACCTTATCCTGTTTCACTTTTTCTTTTACCAATGGTCTCAACCCGGATGCATTAAACTTTTGCATACAATGATCAAACGCCCCGATACCGGGAAGAATGATCTTCTCTGCCTTTTCCACGGCAGAAATATCCGATGCAAGGACGGATTCAAAACTGGCTTTTTTTAGCATATTTTGAACAGAACCGAGGTTACCCACACCATAATCAATAATTGTGATCATCAGATGTTCAAATATTTCTTCCGGTAGTCCTGAAACCTGTCGGACCGGATGTATCCATTATAATCTGTATTCAGTTTATAGTGAACACATTTATCTTTTTCAAGTTGTCTGATAATTTTTGCCGGTACTCCTCCAACTAAGCAAAACCCTTCGGGAAACGATTTTGTAACAACTGCTCCTGCGGCAACAATTGTCCAGTCACCCAGGATTACACCGGGCATTATCTTTGCGCCCACTCCAATCCAGCAATATTTTCCTATGAATACGGGAGAAGGAATATGTTTTCGGGTATCATAATAATCATGATTCGCGCTGATGATGGCCACATTTGGTGCGATCTGGGTATAGTCGCCAATGGTGATGCCACCCTTACCCTGTATATAACATCCTTTCATAATACCCGGGTACGCATCGATCCCGACTAATATATTCTCCACATCGTACACCTTACTTGCAGAACTGACGGGCCAATAGGCTTCTCTGTTGCCGCCCAAATTCAAGACTTTCTGTTTGAACCAGAATTCAAAATTTACCCTGCCCTGGTAATCGCCGGTTTTTCTTATAAAACCAAAATAGGGAAGTTTGCAAATCAAAACGATGGGTATCTGCAGTGGTCTTTTCAAAAAATATTTTAGACGATTACTCATAAGACCTTAGTTTCTTCCATCCGAGTTTTGCCTTATCCGGCTGTAACTTTGCCATCGATTTAAGTATACCAATAATGTTTTTCCCTTTATTCCTTCGTAAGATCTTTGAAGCAATATCACGACTCAATGGACAATCGGGACTCTTTAAATACCGGATCATGATCCTTTCGTAATCCAAATCAAATTTACTCAGGCTGTTCTGCTCCTGTTCGTTGTGTTCGCGACTCCATACAATGCCCTCATTCATCAAAACCACATCGTGTTTAAGGGCAAGTCTATGCCACATTTCACAGTCGCTTACCATTCTGGCGGAGCCGAAACCACCCACTTCGTCAAATACCTTTTTGCGGATAATAGATGAAAGGGGCGCTTTGTGAAAAAGGCCGGGTCCAAGGTAGTGATATTCGTAGGCCTCTTTTGGAGTCAGAACAAAGGGAAACGGTCCCTTTTTATTTTGTGGTAAAGAACATAAACCCCAACCTGAATCCGGGAATTTGTTCATTGAATCGACTAAGATCCCCAGTCCCCAGGGATATAAATAATCATCCGAATCCACATATTTCAGGAATTCCCCCTTCGCATGAGAGGCCGCTTTATTTCTGTTTGGATAATCGCCGAGGTTTTTTTCGTTGATGTGAACTTTTACCCTTTCGTCCTTTACCGCATATCCCCTCGCTATATTTACTGTTTCATCAGCAGAATGATCATCCACGATAATCAACTCAAAATTTGAATATTCAGAAGCAAGAACGCTTTCAATTGCAGCACCAATATACTTGTCCCTATTATAACAAGTCATCAAAATACTTACCAGTGGCAATTCCATTTATTTTTATATGGTAGTATGATAATTTATCAGAGTCGCGTCCGATAATAGATCACACAAAATATTTTTTTAAATTATTTATTGGTCTCTCAATGAATGTCCAGGAAAGGCTCGCAATCACAAACAATAAAATGCTTTGAACGACAAATGAAGCTATGGGACTTTGAATCCATCCGGGATTAATAATATGAATAGACAACGGATATGCAGTCTCCTCCCCCTTTATGCATCTTAATAACCAGGGTATAAAATTGTGATAGACATACAGACCATAGCTAATCTTTCCAAGATACCTGATGACCTGATTATTTAGTATTGCCGCTGGTATCCCCTTATAACCCCTGACAGCACCCAGAATGAGATAAAACGAAGCAACCGATACCGCTAATCCAAACAAATAGGATAGATTAAAAATAAATATTACACAAGCCAGGATTACTGAGCTTAAAAATCCAAGCCCAACCGGAATACGCGTAAAAAAATGAGAAAATTTATTTTCTTCCAATAAATATAATGCTAACAAAGCTCCCATTCCAAAAGCATCAAAACAACTTATTGGCAAAACATCATAAAAACTAAAAAACAAGCCGGATGATTTAAAGAAAATGAATTTAAAAATAATACTCAAACCGATTATTGCCGGGAAAAGATATTTTAGAAAATCCAGCGGGATAATAAATATCATGAAAGGCCAAAGTAAGTAAAATTGTTCTTCCACTCCGAGTGACCAAAAGTGTGAAAGCATCCCTGGCCACTCATGAATTTTAAAAAATAAAAAATTGGGGGTATACGTTACATACCATAGAAAATGCCCGTCAAAAGCCAAAGGAACAAATGCAAAAACCAGAAAAATAACCAGAAAATACAATGGGAAAATCCTTAATGTCCTTCTGATATAAAAGGTTTTAATAGCCTTACCAAATGATGTCAACCCTTTATCTAATTCCCTCTTCTGATAAAGTAAATTCGACGAAATTAAAAATCCACTTAAAACAAAGAAAAAAGTAACTCCTAAATAGCCATTGGGTATTAAGTTGATCCTATTGTTGGGTAACCAATGGTAAATGATGACTAAAAAAACTGCAAAAAAACGAAAACTGTCAAGCTGCGGTAAATACTTTAACCGGGTATATGAAGCCGAATTAATAAATTACTAGTTATGCAAGGATTCTAAATAATCAGCCATTTTGTCTCCTACGATATCCCAGTCATATTCACTTTTTACAAAGAGAAATGCCTCATTGGCAATATTATTTGCTAACTGAGGGTCTTGCAATAATTCTACAACCTTATTTGCAAACAACCCGGGATTATCCGCTATCAATATGTTATTCTGATCAGTATAGTTTATCCCTTCGGCGCCGATGGTTGTTGAAACAACCGGAACCTTATACGCCATGGCCTCCATAAGCTTTAAGCGGGTTCCGCTTCCGGACAATAAAGGCACAATGGCAATGGACGCTTTTCTATAATATGTATCAATCCTTTCGACACCCCCATGGTTAATAATTGAATTATTTTGAAGTAAACCCGACAATTCCTTACCAGGAATTCCCCTCCCAACCACTGACAATTTCGCATCCGGTATCTGCGTCAAAACCAAAGGGAAAACTTCCTTACAAAACCAGGTAAGACCTTCCGTGTTTGGCAAATAATCAATGGATCCGCAAAAAAGTATTTCAAGAGGTTCTTTCTTAATTTCCATTCCCGGATTACGTTGTATTTCGGATATGCCTACTCCGTTAGGAACTACCGTACCCGAAAGTTTTCCCTGATTCATCTCTATTAATTGTTCGAGATCAGTCTGACTGCAGGCAAATATCTTCATACCGTATTTAAACAAAGAAGTTTCAACCCTTTCAACATGTTTATATGCCGAATTACTTATAACCCCCTTTTCCCTGGCAACAAGGGCAAGTTTGGAATTTATATTATAGGCATCGTAAACGACAGGTATACCGGGACGAATCCGCCTTACAAGTTTGCTCAGGTTCAGAATCGCCATATCTTCCAAAATGACATAGTCAAATGAGGAATTTTTCAAAATTCCCTTCATCTGTGGATACAATAATATGTATTGATGGTCTGCAGACTCGCTCAGGGAACGGTTCCACAACCTGAATCTAATGGCATTGGCAAATTTATCCGGGAGAAATGAAAACAAGTCAAAAATTCTTTTATTTTCTTTTGTACTATAAATATTGCATTTTTTTATGGCGGGGAATTCGGATTGTGATTTAAAAAATGATTCCCTGTCCTGGCTCATCAGGGCAGTAACATGATAATGTTTGCACAATTGATTTAACAGGTTAAAGCATCTTTGCATGCCCCCGCTTGCCGGCGGATATATATTATTGAAGGGAATAACCATCAAAACGTTTTTCATAGGCTCAAGATGCTAACTCTTCTTCCAGTAATTTGTCTAACAAATCTTCGCTATCCATTGAATACTTCCAATCTAATTCGCTCTTTGCTTTACCCGGGTCGCCGAATATATCTTCAATATCGACAGGTCTGTATAGCTCGTTACTCACTTCGTAAAATGCAGAATTGATACTTAATTTTTTAAATATATATTCAATAATATTTCTAAGACTGATCGATTGTCCCGAACAAAGAATATAATCATCTGGTTTTTTCGATTGCATCATTAAATACATTCCTTCGACATATAATGGCGCGTATCCGAAATCCCTTCGGATATCAATGTTTCCAACCAAAAGTTTTGAATTTCCGCCGCGACTGATTTTTACACTTTCAGTCAAAACCTTTTTCATAAAGAAGTTACCACTTCTTAAAAAGGATTCATGGTTAAACAAGATACCACAGCAAATAAACATGTTGTAACTCTCACGATAATGAATGCAGCTCCAATGAGCTGCTGCTTTGGATATCGCATAAGGACTAACTGGATGCAACACACTGTTTTCCGTAATGGGTAAACTACTTACCTTTCCGTACATCTCACTGCTACTTGCCTGGTAAAATTTAATACTTCTGTCAACCAGTTTTATCGCTTCCAATAAATTGAAAACTGACATGGTATTGAAATGAAAAGTGCCGATCGGCTGTCTGAATGACAATGATACTGAGCTTTGAGCCGCGAGATTATATATTTCAGCGGGTTTATATTGCGTGAGAATTTTAATAATCTGAGAAATATCGAGCAGATCACATTCTTCGATCAGGACTTTATTTCTGATTTTCAAATATTCTAACCCCCTTAAATCAGATGTTCCACTACTTCTGACGAGCCCAATCACGTTATGGCTTTTTCCAAGTAACAGGGCTGCCAGATAGGCTCCATCCTGTCCAGAGATGCCGGTTATGATTGTGGTCTTCAAATACTATTTCTTTGCAGTCTGTAAATTCAGTTCAACCTCGCGGCTGTAATTAATCCATACCCTCCGGAAATTCTTTCATCGGAAATGATTTTCATCCCAAATTCATTCAATCTGTTCATCACATCTTCAGGGGTTTTGCTTTTATTGGCCCACAAATGGTATTCCATGGTAACTGATTTCACTCCTCTCCATAATGAAGTATCTTCGAGCAATTCCCATTCGGCTCCCTCACAATCTATTTTTACAATATCGATATTTCCTCCGGCACGCTGAACCAGTTTGGAGAATGCGGTTCCCGTGATATTACCTTTTTCTGAATATTCAGTTTGCGTATGTAATTCAGATTTGCCGAAATTCAGCCTCAATTTGCAATCCGTCAAACTGACTGCTTCATAGTACACTTTCGCATTAAGTAAATGCGCATTGTGACTAAGCACTGATTCTAAAATCTTATTAGGTTCATAACAGGTGATTGATGCATGGGCAAAATGCTGACGGGCTGCGATAGCAAAAAGTCCCTGATTTGCGCCTATGTCTACGATAACCCTAACTTCTGAAAGTAATTTTTTCAAATCGGTCAAATGATAACAATCATTGATGCAGATTTCATTGAACTCAAAAGCCATTTCCGCACTTGAAAAATCCATGAATTTAAATCTTTTCGATTTTCCATTGATGCGCAGGCACTCCGGGACAAACAACTCTTTATCCCTGAAATAAAAAATTCCATACTTTGCTGACTTCAATCGCTTTTTTAAACCACTTATTTTTCTTTTTAGATAATTCACCTAATTTTTGATGCCGCCTATTACCATTTTCTTTGTTATGTCAAGAAGTGCATTCGGTTCGCCGAAGTAAAACCTGCCATAGTGTTCGATAAAATTATTGAACACATATTCCGGCGTGTGTTTGAGATTATAAGTATGCATTAAATTCTTCAATTTGTTTTCCAGATCCATGTCACCATCATAGACCTGAAAGCAGGCCGGCAACAATCCGGGTCCCATAGATACCGGATTTTCATCCAGGCGCCACGCCATGGGCCAGGAACTATTTGGGGTAAAAACATATGTCCCGCAGGCGAGACACTCTGAGATAGGCAAACCAAAGGTTTCAGGAAAGGCAAGAAAAAAAACGGCAGCCTTGGAATATAACCTCCGGATTTCATCAATCGGGTACTTCCCTTCCAATGCGATATACTTAACTCCCAGTTTTTTGAGCACAGACAGTTGCTGTTTTCTCTGGGTCTCATATCCCGGCTGTGCAAAATCAATCAAAGCAAAAAATTCATCTTTTTCTGTTGGTTTCAATAACTCTTTATTATCCAGGTTAACGCCTATAACCGCCTGATTTTGTTTCAGATCAGTTTTTACTTCCATCAGACCTGTTACGAATAGATTATAATCATATAAAAGCTCATCATAATCATCGTCATTCATTTGTTTCTTTTTATTCAGCGGAGCTGAATCCAGCGGGCTTTCGGTATAACTGATGATGCAGCCTTTATAACGATTTCTTAGTTCCTTTATCGCAAAAAAATTTTTCCAAAAGGCATTGGGATAACACTCGGATAAAATAATCGCATCATAATTGCTGATTTCCTGAATTAATTTACGATCAGCAAAATAATGGGTCAGTTTATTTCTGATCCTGAATTGAAGATTATTATGCCATCTCTTTGGTTTGTCATTCAGTGGTAATAACCGCATAAGCATCGGGATGCTGTCATAAAATATCCTATTTTCTATACCCAGATCTTTTAACATAGCTTGTAAGCCAAGCGAAATGATATTGGGGAAACAGGCACCTGGCCTGGAAAAAATAGCTATTCTCACGATTGATGAAAGTTTTTACTTTTTTCATAATCGTGAATGGCTCCTTTAAATGCCTGCAGAAATTGGTGCCCATACAAACTGTCAGGCTCCAGAAAGTTGCCCTCGGCCCATTCATTCCACGATTTTAATATTACAATTTTCTCCTGGTCAGGTTTGTTTTCTGTCTGCTCAAATGCCTTTACGCACAATTTACGAAATAGTGCTGGAGAAGATTTCTCAAAAAGCCATCCATCCTTCCCGCTTCTTGGCGTATTATCCCATCCAGGATATATTAACGGGTATTCTTTAGGAGTCATTGAATGATCAGGATACCGGTTTACATAATTTTTATACTGAATGATAACCGGAAGTTTAAACTTCTCACCTCTTATTTCATTAAAGTCAATATTCAACATTTTGTGTAATGCCTTATCTACCAGAGTTGGATCTCTGAGTTTATGCAACTGGGGACCTAATTCCGAAATAGCGCTGTAACCATACAGGTTATTATCCCATTCAGGAGGCATGTGCATTCCCACAAAATGAATTCCATTCAGTCCTTCTTTAATGGCAAGATTTTGCCAAACACTTGTAAATAACTCAGGAGATGGCATTTCCATTGGGCGGAATACAAATACCAGTTTCCTGCCGTTTACCTCGATATATCGATTGTCGTGAAAAGCTTCTAATAAGCTATAAAAATGTTTCTCAAAATCTTCGATACCTGGATAGGTTTGTTCGATTAATGTCTTTTTATTAGACAAACCATGCCAGGTTCCTGACCATGTTTGATTAGCCCAGGATATGCAAAACGGAAAATCCGGTTTTTTTGATTCTACCATCTCTAAAAATGGTCGTTCGATAATCCGCCGCCCGGCAAACCAGTAATGCCAATAACAAAACCCGTAAATACCATATGACTTTGCCAGATCTGATTGGGCCTCCCTGACTTCAGGAACCCGTAAATCATAAAATCCAAGGTCGCCGGGAAGCCGGGGTTGTAAATGACTTTTGTATATGGGCTTCGCCTTGGTAACATTTGTCCATTCGGTAAATCCCTTTCCCCACCATTCGTCATTTTCGGGAATTGGATGGAACTGGGGCAGATATAAAGCGATTGATCTGATCATTAACGCCTGGCGTAATTATATCTATTCAGGCGTAAAAAATTATTCAAATAATTTTTCAACACCGTTGCCTTTTTCCCCGTATGCCAAACGGAAAAAAAAAGAAAATAAAAAGATTTAAAGTATTTTCCTTCGCCCAGGAATTTATTTGAAATATTAAAAAAGACCCAGGAATATTGTCTATAGAGCTTATTAAAGTAACCCGTCTTGTGGTATTTTTTCAGATTCAATACAATATCCTCACTGGTAAATTTATCATTGTTACTTTTAGTACTGACACCGCCCGCAAAAAAACGTGAAACTATTTCATCCTGATATTGAACCTTCGCAAATGCGAAACACCTGTGATTTAAATCCCAGTCTGCAGAGGTTTTGTAATCAATATTGTAATTTCCCAGCTTGCTGAAGACAGTCTTTCTATAAAATATCCCCTGCTGACATATATTTTTTTCGAATAATCTTTCGAGAGAAAATTCACCATCATATATATCTCCGTCCTTTGCCCAGGCTGTGGTTCCGATTATTTTGACATTACCATATACAAAATCCGAGAGTGATGGCTTTAGCACAGCAGCCATTCGGGACAATATATTATTGTCATATAACTGATCATCAGAACCTAAGAATAGCAACCACTCGCCGGTTGCTCTTTCAATACCCTTATTCATGGCATCATAAACACCTGCATCCTTTTCAGATATAAAAGATATTTTTTCATTTCCCATTGCAATAGATTTTACAACACCCAATGTATTGTCCGTAGACAACCCGTCTATAATCATTATTTCAAAATCCTCAAATGACTGATTCATGATACTTTCCAGGCAATGGAGGATATGCGTTTCTGCGTTGAAGGAAGGAATAATAATTGTAATAAAAACCTCAGGGCGCATAATGAGAATAATCTATCTGGATTTCACAAACTTACCTTTTTCATTATCATAGGCAACCATCTTCTGTTTTTCATTTGTATAGTTTAGAAACCCAAATCGTCGGACAAGAGCTGAGATCCAGGTATACTTCCTTTCCAGGTTCAATTTTTTTAATATTACTTTATCTTCATTAGGTAATTCCTTTATGTGCAAGTCTATTACCTGATCACATTCCTGAAGATAAGAAGGATAATACTTCTCCGATTGTTGACCTTTGCGTAGTCTGAATGCGCCGATGAGTGCCGGCGTAATAAATTGCTCAGCATACTTATAAAATCTCATCCATAGTTCAAAATCTCCCGCATATTTATAATCACTCGAAATACTGGCTCCCGATTTTTCCCATAAAGACCTACGCCAATAAGTTGATTCCTGTTGAATAAATATCCCATCATGATACTCCTTTCGATAAAATGAAAATCTGGAAGATCTTTGCGGACGTTGAAATACAATCCTGCCAGATTCATCCGCCATACAGGGATATCCCTGCAGCCACTCAACATCAGCATTGTTTTGAAATATATCAGCCAGAGTGAATAAAGACTTGTTCAGTAACAGGTCATCAGAATTCAGCCAGCCCATGATTTCTCCTGTCGCCTTTTTAAATCCGCGGTTCAGCGCATCGTACATTCCATCATCCTTTTGAGAAGTAAAGTATGTTATATGTTGTTCATATTTTTTTATGACCTCCATGCTGTTATCGGTGCTTCCGCCATCCATTATGATATATTCAAGATTCGGATATTTTTGGCCAATGACCGACAAGATGGATTCCTCAATAAAGTTTCCCTGATTAAAAGTTGGAGTAACGATAGAAATCTTTGGAAACTGATCAGACATATGAATTATTGGCAAAAACGGGATGGTCCTTTCTGATATAAAAAGCATCGCATTGCCAGAAAGCCTGATCGCCAGGTCTGCGCATGATGTCAACCATATCTATCAACCTAAAACCCCGGTTTTCCAATTCTGCTGATAATTCATGAAACAATAAGCAGGTTGGGGATATACGGAATCCATATACTTCAATGACTAATAGTGAGGTTCTCCCCAATGTTTCTTCAGCTCCTTTTAGGATCGGTAGTTCATACCCATGAGTGTCAAGTTTTAAAAGAATTGACCTTCCGGCTTCTTTCACGATATCATCTACCCTGACTATTGGAACCCGCCTGGAATTTAGAGTAGGTCCTCCATAAACTCCACTTCCATCCAAATCCGGTGAAACTTCCAACCATGTTTCACCTGAGGATTCACCGGCAACAGCAAGGTGAAAATTGATATTTTTTGTTGCTATCTTCAACTCCTTTAAATAACCTTCATTTTCAATGAGTGGCTCAATTAATTCAAACCTGGAGTTTGGCCAAAATTTTAATCCTTTATTGGTCCAGCTGCCCTGAGCAGCACCAATATCCACAATTAGATCTGGTAAAATGCCTAGTTCTTTCATCCGGAGAAGTCCTTCTTCCATTCCTGTAACATGCACTTGGCTACTATCTATTTTAAAAATATTATACCCGGACTTGTTTATAATATATTTAATTAATTTTTTTATCATTCCCATCCAGTCTATTTTATCCGATGAAGAGATTTATTTTCGGATTAATTTTTCCAACATAGTCTTATTTTCTCGAACTCATCAAATGATTCCAATAGTCCCTTAAAACCGTGCTCGACAGAATTATTTCCAGAAACTTCGAGCCCCTTTTTTATCATGTTGTTCCTTAAATCTTCGTCGGTTGCAACCATTTTAATTTTCTCTTTAATATCCAGATATTCTTTCGGGTCAATATATAATGCAGCTCCCTGTGTTTGCTCGTGATGACCAGCAAAATCACTGCAGATTACCGGACATCCGCATGAAATAGCTTCAGATATTGGCATATTAGTGGGTCCCAGGAGAGACGGGAATACCATTGCAAATGCGTGGGTATATAAAACCTTCATCTCCGCATCTGATACAAAACCTAAATAGCGAATTTCCTGACCTAGATTTTCGTTCTTTAAAAAATCCATGACATACTCAAGGTTTCCCTGATCCGACCCGGTGAATATCAACTCAAAAATAATTCCTTCTCTTTTAAGTGCAGCCATTGCCTTTATAAGATTTATATGATTCTTATGGGGCCAGAATTGAGCCGGGTAAAAAAGATATTTTTTATTCATTAGCTTAAATTTTTCCAGAATATCAATAACTTCTGTGTTAGTTAATTCCAAATGAACAAGACCAGAAGGAAACTGTGGAACAATTACTATCTTATCGGGATTGGTATTGTAATATTGGCAAATATCAGATTTGCCACTTTCTGATTCGGCTATAATTCTGTAAGCCCTGTGTGCTATCGCATTTAAAAGGTTCTGCCTTGCATCATACTGTCCGTTATATGAAACCTCAGGAAAGACGCTTATAGTCAGATGCCCTATATCCCAAATAGTAGAATAAAATGGTATGTCAAAATCCTCACATGTAAATGCCGCAGGATAATAAACACATTTAATTTGATGATCGTGAATCAATTTTCTGAAATTAGCGGGATCTTTCTGCGGTATTCTTTTACTTTCTATTATTGCTTTCAATTTATCTCTAACCAATGTCACAGAAGTCAGTTTCAATTTCTCGATGAAAAAATTGCTTGTCTTCAGAAGCCTCTCTAATGATTTTAGATATTTTTCCTGTTCGTTTTTTATACCAGCATCTCCGATTGGGTTATAAAGTACATAATTTGAGACCATATTGTATTCTTCGGGAAGAATTTTTGTCTTCGATTTTACTATAAATATGAATTCATGATTACTGGAAACCCTGGAAAAATAGTCTACTACCGTCTTGGTATAAGAATGACCCCCGCCCGCCGGACTACCCCAATTATCCAAATAAATTCCTATCCTCATTTATTCTTCCGTTATCTCTTTACTTTTTGCGCAAGTGTTATTATATGCCAGGTATCTTCATTTATTGCCTTTTCTTTATTATATCCGGCAAAATTATTAACAATGTTAAAATGACAATCTTCAAGCATGCCACTCATCTCCTGCAAAAGAAAAAATCTATTTTTTTGCGTTTCCTCTAAAATAAAATAAGTTCCATCATTATTTGTTTGATATATTGAATAGCGAACATCGCAGGTCTGAGATCTGATATCAATTGAAGTTTCGGAAATTCTCAAAATTTCTGAGTTTTCAAACTTCCACCTTTTAATTCGTATCGGATCATATCCTTTTAACATAGCTGCCGCATGCCAGAATTCGACAATAAAAATTCCTCCTTCATTTAATTTATCGTATACATTTTTAAAAACGGCTCTAATATTATCATTTGAAATTAAATACCCAATTGAATCAAATAAACAAAGTATCACATCGAACTTACGGGGAATATCCCCAATATCCCGCATATCAATCATTCTAAATTGAACATTAGACGAGCGCTCACTGGCTTTTATTTTTGCCTGATCGATCATTCCATCAGAATTGTCGGTAGCAAGTATACTATAACCTTTCTTCTCAAGAAAAAAAGCATGATTTCCTGTACCACAAGCTAATTCCAGTAGCTCATTATATTCGTTTCCATTGGTTTCAAGTATCAACTGGTGGATAAAATCAGATTCAGCTTTATAATCCTTGTCTGAGTAAAATAAATCATACAGACTTGCATGTTTTCCAATATATGATGGCATTTTTTGTGGAGATTACCTATTTAGGCGTAAGAAGAACACCGATATTTTGGAGATGAACCTCCTTATTAGGAAAAGTCATAGAATAACTATCAGATTCTTCGAATCCAAATCGTATTTTATATTTAGACTCTTCAATTACTTTATAAAATTCTTTCTTTGTCAATATTGTCGAAGCCACATTTACAATCTCATCCGAAATATCAATACTTCCAGGCCCGTTATCTCTTAATTGACTCGGTTGAATTGTAATTACAGCTGTATCCAAATTCAGATTTACCGGCAGTCTGCTTATATAAATAAAACTGTAGTTAGAATTTAATAATTTTGACAGAAATGCTAAGGGATCCGGAACATATTGAATTGCACCCTGAGCAATACAAACAGGAGAGTTAGAATTCTGAAAAACGATGTCAATATTTTCGGAGAAGTTTAGAATATTATCAGAATAAGCATTTTTTTTTGCAGCCTCCACCATTTCTTTAGTCTCAACAATTTCCCATTGCTTTATTTGATCAGGAAAGAATTTGGATACAAAAAAATAAAAAGCTCCACAGGCGCCGCCAATTTCAACAATTGTCAATTTCTGATCCTTAAAATGATTCAATACATCGTTTATTACTAACAAATTCTGGATATCCTGCTTTTCTTTCAAAACAACTGGAATATTATGAATATATTTTCTTGTTTTCAAAGAAACAACTTCTGCAATTCTTTTATTATTGTAAGACCCTGCTTTCTCCGCTTCTTCAAAAGTTGCAAATTGAGGCATAACCAATTTCTCGAATAAGGGTTGTCGTTTTCTCGCAAGTTTCCGATAAATAATTGGTGGTATAATATCGCGAAAATTAACCATGTCTAATAAGTAATAGCATCACAAACGAATGCTATTTGATCTTCGGTGAGGTTTGTTGAAGAAGGCAGATATAATCCATTTTCCCAAATATTTTCAGCAATGGGGCAATCTATTTGGCGGAATCCCTTAACACGTTGAACGCAAGGCTGTAAGTTCATCGGGCAAAAAAAAGTCCTTGTTTCTATCCCCTGATCGCTTAATTTCCTGACAAGTTCATTTCTTGTTATTCCTAATTCCGGATCAACCACAATACCATACATCCAGTAAACATTTCTGGCCCAGACAGCTTCAAAAGGAGTTTTAATTCCAGGTTTATTTGCTAAATACTTATTATATAAATGCGCGACTCTCCTCTTGTCAGAAATAATGTTTTCTATCTTTCTAACCTGGGCCAACCCCATCGCCGCCTGATAGCCTGTCATTCTGAAATTGAATCCCGCTTCCTCATGAAAAAAACGCGGCTTAGTAAAAGCCAGGTTTCTCAGTAATCTTAATTTATCCGCTGTTAATTCATCATTAGTAGTTACCATCCCACCCTCACCAGTCGTGATAATCTTATTGGCATAAAAACTGAAGCAATTAAGGTGTCCAAAATTACCAGTCATCTTTCCATTAACAGATGCGCCATGAGATTCGGCACAATCTTCAATAACGATTAATTTATATTTCTCGGCGATTACCATTAGTTTTTCCATTTGAACCGGATGTCCAAATAAATGAACCGGTATGATCGCCCTTGTTTTAGATGTTATCAGAGATTCAATAAGATCCAGATTCAGATTCCAGGTTTCAGGTTCTGAGTCAACGGGTATTGGTACGGCATTGTTGTGAATAATTGCTAATGCAGAAGCAATGTTGGTGCTTGCGCTTACTAATATTTCCTCGCCCTGCTTTATATCGCAGGCCGCTACGGCCAGATGCAGAGCCGTTGTACCATTACTGACTGCAACAGCATATTTGCATCCTATATATTTTGCGAATTCGTTTTCAAAATTTGGAATATAGCTGCCAAAGGATCCGGAAATCTCTCCCTTCTGCAGGGCATCCATAACGGCGTCCATTTCCTCCTTACCAATAATCGGCTCAAATACTGGGATCATTTTTTAAAATCTATAAATACTTTATCATTTTCAAGTCCCATGAATGGTCCCTGTTTGACGCTTATACATTGCATATCTTCAATCACTTTTATTGCATGTATTCCATGAATAAGAACTATGGCATCTCCTGCTTTTAATATAACTTCCCTTAGCATTTCCCCGTCATCACTATAAAGTTCGACAGCTACCACACCTCTTTGAACGACAAACATCTGTTGTAAGTCATCTATTAACCGGGTGACAGACTTATGATAATGAGGTGCCTCTTTAAATCCGGCATCATGTGCCAAAAGACCAAATTGAAAAGAAGACTCCGGCGGAGAAAAAAATGTAGTTGTTTTAACGGTAACGTCAGCCCAAATAATTTCCGCATATTTAATTCCATGGTATTCGACCTTCTCCAATTGGTTCATCATCAAATTTTTAGCTGAATATTAAATTTAAATCAATTATAAAATCATATTCCAGATTATCTCTCATGCTCTGGAATATCCTTAATTACTCTGGCGGGATTTCCAGCAACAACTGTCCAGGCGGGAATATCCTTTGTTACAACACTTGCAGCACCAACAACTGCTCCTTCACCTACTGTAACTCCTTTGAGAATATAAACTCCCGCTCCGATCCACGCACCCCTGGATATTTTTACTGGTTTAGAAGGTACAATTTTCCAATTATGGTGTTTATTATTTAACCAATCCGCGGTGTCATTCTTGCGAAGACTATAGCGGGAATTATGATTATCGCTATCCTGAATTATACATTGATAAGATATCAACACGTCATCTTCAACTATTATGCTCTCTACGCAATCCAAAAGTGTTCCGCCGCCGATAAACACATTTCGTCCAATAGTTATTTTACCGTTTTCCGTTTCTGTTACAATTTTACCAGCAATATAACAAGCATCTCCTATTATGATTTCACCACCAGATTTTCTTATATCAATTTGGCCTTCAATAACGGTCCCTGTGCCAACTACACTTCCTATTAACTGAGCAGAAGAAATTATTGGACGATGAAATACTCTACGTTGTATTATTCTGGCCACACTTATAATTATCGGTGGCGTAATCTGTTTGACTATAGATTTTATTCTTGACATATTCAAATGCTTACTATCGTTATTTTCCCGGCCCTTTTCGAATAAATATTTTTCAATTTTTGCCGAATATGAAATGTGTTCATCGATTCCTTCCGGAAATCTCGTAATACTGTAATTGTTATCAAACTGAGACGATATTGCATAAGGGTTTTTTCTTATGGCATGCGTTCCAGATTTGTCAAATCCTATATTGCTAACCAGACTTTTATCCGGGAACAGGGTTAATCCTTTATTTTTGAATATTGACCACCACCAACGAATTGCCCATGAATCAAGTTCCTTTGTTTCCATTTGTTTATACAACATTGATGAATACGGGTAGGTCCCGTTAAGATCAAATTTTCTCGCCAAAACTTTATCAGTTTTTAAAATTTCATACCCTGTCGCGAATTTGTCAAACAAATTCCAAGCTCTTTTCCAGGTAGCCCATCCCCATGATGATGCCATCGAAGTAAAGAAGGCGGAGTTATTTTGAGGAATATTTCTAATTGGAAAATTGTAACCGGAAATCTGCATCACTTTATCATCCAGAATATATTTTGATAAAGCATCATTCATGTATTTTATGAACCCATTTGACAACAAAAGATCATCTTCCAACACAATCACGATACCGAATTTATTAACTATTTCAGTAACGCCACGTATTACTGAATTAGCTAACCCCCGATTTGTTTCGCTTTCAATTAAATGTACCTCCTTGCACCATAGCCGGCTTTTTATCAAAGTCCGAACTTCATTAACCTTATGGAGATCTTCGTTGTTATCAATATTCTTGGGGCCATCAGAAAATACATAAAGTATTGATTGATCAGCCAAATCATTACTCGCTAAAGACTCCAGCGTTTGTCTTGTATGCCATGGGCGATTATACACAAAAAGAGCTATAGGTGAAAGATTGCTCAATTTTTCAACTTAAAAAGAATATCATAATAGCCGATTTGGGCGATAGGAGAATATAAATCCCGCAGGTAATTTTCTATTTCTTGTTTAAATCTTGCTTCAACTAAAATAAATCTTGGCTTGAACTTTCTAAAATCGATTCCCTTTAACACCGAAAGTTCATATCCTTCCACATCCAGTGACAACAGATCTATTTTCGATATCTTATGCTTTTCTAAAAGTGCAGTAAGTGTTGCAACAGGCACTCTAATTTCATAAGTTATTACATCTTGAATTTCGCAACCCTTTTGAACATGCTCAATTTCTTCCCTTTCAGATCCCATTGCGCCCTTGACAAGTGACATAAGATTTGAATATCTCATCTCAATTTCTTTTTCAGGGTAATCAAAAGGTACCAACGCATAATTTTCCACAATGCAACCAGGTCGATTAATTTTGCAACTTACGGCAAGTTCCGGTATGGGTTCTATTAGCAAGCCTTTCCATTTCAGTTTTTTTTCAAATAAAAGAGTATTACTCTGACTAATTCCATCATTCGCACCGGCCTCAATAAAAAATCCTCTCTTAAAATTTAAATAAGAAAGTAATTTAATATCCAGTTTATCCAGCGCAAAACTTTCATATTGTTCAGGCTTGAAATATTTGTATATCTTTCGATAAATCTTTGTAAATATTTTCATTATTTTCAATATCCTCCTCCAATGGGTATAGTAGGCTGATTGCCAAGAGGCTTAAAATTAAAATCTCTTTTAAAAAAAAGGGATGTAGTCCAAGTATAATCATTAATTGGTCCAAAGCCGTGCATGTCGACTTCAATAAAATTATTCCCTCTTAAAAATTCAGAAATCTGAGGATCTCTATCAGAATTATCCAATATTAACAGTCCCCCATCCATTATAAATTCTAGCGAAATCACTGCACATTTTTCCCGCAATATACCGTCAATTATTATTACGTCAAATTTCCGATTGAAATCCTTTATTGCCTCTACATATTTACTTTCATCTCTATATTGTAAATCTTGATTTGCTATCTTAAATGATGAAATTTTATTATACCACTCTAGATTATGCTCAATTGAACAAATTATTTTAGCTCGCGCGGAAAAAAAAAGTGAAGAGTTACCGGCGCCCCATTCCAATACGGTTTTATCATTAAGATTTAATTGTTGTAAATATTCAATCGCAGGATAGGTAAACCATGGAATGGGTTTGTTTTCTTTGTTAATACATTGATTAAGTTCTTTAGATTTGGCATGACCATATTCATTTTCCAAAATTGTATTAAGCACCGTATTTCGAGGGACATCCAAATGTTTATTACTTTTTAAAAAAAACGCAAGCCTTCTTAAAGCACTATTTTTTATTCTATCGAAATCCATTGTAAAAATTAAAATTATAATTCAATAAAAAAGTGCCTTGACCTTGTGGGATTAATTTTCCGGTTTTATAATAATCTCCTGGTTCAACAAAAAATGAAATTGCATTTTGAATCCAATCGGAAATCTCTCCATTCACCTCACTAAATACTGTCATCTCATATTTTCCCGGAGTTAAAGGGAGGTTACTAATATTGATTTCGATAGTATTTTTTTCCTCCGAAATCTTATTAATTATTTGATTCGTTAAGCTGTTGTTTATATGAGTAACTCTATTACCATATACATCATCAATCCCAATGGCTACCATAACATTTCTTAACTCAATTTTTTTTTCATTTTTACAGAATAATATAATCTTTATATTTTCACCGCAAGTGAAAGAATCCGTCTTTTCACCATTTTCTTTTCTAAATTCAAAAGAACTGAATTTAAGATATCCATTACCAGATCTATCTAGTCTATCAACAAGTGGTATTGTCTTCAAGGTAGAAGAGTCAATATTGTAGTGTTGTATTACTTCGGTAATCGTATTTTTAAATGCAACTTTCCCATTTTTAATTAATATCCCATTACTACAAAGATTTTGTATCGCTGCCATATTATGACTAACAAATAAAATCGTCCTGCCTTCCTGTTGACTTACATCTTTCATTTTACCAAGACATTTTTTTTGAAATTCGGCATCTCCTACTGCCAAAACCTCATCAACAATTAATATATCAGGCTCCAAATGAGCAGCAACTGCGAATGCCAATCGCACATACATTCCGGAGGAATAACGTTTCACAGGAGTATCGATATATCTGGCAACACCTGAAAAATCAACAATTTCTTCAAACTTTCGTTTAATTTCAGGTTTCGTCATTCCTAAAATAGCACCGTTCAAAAAAATATTATCCCGGCCACTTAATTCGGGATGAAAACCCGTTCCAACTTCGAGTAAACTGGCGACTTTCCCCCTTATTTTTATCCGTCCTTTTGTAGGCGACGTCGTACGACTTAGTATTTTAAGAAGTGTACTTTTCCCTGCACCATTTCTTCCTATTATGCCCAATACCTCTCCTTTTTTTACTTCAAACTCAACATCCTTTAATGCCCAAACATATTCATTTGAAGCTTTAGCTGTTCGATCATTTTCGGCACCGATTTTTAAATAGGGATCTTCCTTACCTCGTAGGATATGCCACCAACGATTAAGATCGTGAGATATAGAACCTGTTCCTATATCTCCAAGTTTGTATTGCTTAGATAAATTTTCGACCTTAATTACAATGTCAGACATCAGACGTAGATTTGTTCTGAATTGCGAGTATTTATACAGTATCCATAAAACTTTTCTCCACTCTATTGAAGATGACAATTCCAAACAAAAGTATAATTAACATAAAACTGAAACTATAAGCAAGTGTTCCAGCGGAGAATGTCCCTTTTCCAAATAAACAATAGCGGAAACATTCGACAACAGGCGACAGCGGATTGGCGGAGACAAGTTTAGCATATCCTTTAGTTTGCAAAAATGATAGCGGATATGCAATCGGAGTAGCATACATGCCCAATTGAACCGCAAACCCTAGCAAAATAACTAAATCACGATATTTAGTGGTCAAGGATGAAATAACTATACCGAGACCAAGCCCCATCCCAGCCATTAATAAAACCAGAAATGGAATGTAAATCCAATAAATAGTAAAGTGCGTCATGTATCCGTGAAAACGACACCAAATTATCATAATAAACAATAGTCCGAATTGAATTCCAAATCGAACTATATTAGATAAAATAATTGACAAAGGAAGTACCATTCTCGGAAAATATACTTTCCCAAAAATGTTTGCATTTGTAATAAATGTAGTTGATGTACTTGTAAGGCAGGATGAAAAATAATTCCAAATAGTAATTCCGCTCATATAAAACAGTATAGGCTTAATACTGTCAGTCGGAATATTAGCAATTCGCCCGAATAAAAAAAGAAATATAATAGTTGTGAATAAGGGCTGGATTAAATGCCAGAGAGGTCCAAGAACGGTTTGTTTATACTGAGCAACAAAATCTCTCTTGACGAAAAGCCAAAGAAGATCGCGGTATTTCCAAATTTCTCCAAGCCGGATATCTAATATCCCGGTTCTAGGAGTAATAACTTCCGTCCAGAATTCAGGTTTATTTTCCTTATTTGTCTCTAGTGCAACGATATTCATTCTAAATCCAAGATTCGTTTAATTTAGTTACCCAAACCATTTGCCCCACCAACGAATCACTTGTTTATGTGGAAGAGCTCTCTTTTTCTTCGCCGGCTTTTCAAAATATCCTGATTCAATACCATATCCATAGCCACCATAATATCCATAGCCACCATAATATCCACTATAATATCCACCCTCAAGTTTCACGTCATTTAAAATAAGTGATAAGCCGGGCAGCTTTTTCTCCTGATAAAGGTCTTCTACCAGTCGCAAAATCTTTCTATATGTATGATTCATTCTAACTACGAATAGTGTACAATCGGCATACTTTCCTAAGGAGATAGAATCACTAACCAGACCGACCGGCGCTGTATCCATGACGATCACATCAAAATTTTCCCGGGCTTCCCTCATCAGATCATCAAGCTTAGGGTCAAGTAAAAGTTCCGCAGGGTTGGGCGGAATGGGACCACAGGGAATGACGTATAAAGAATCGAAGCCCGGCACCTGCATAACGATATCCTTAAATTGTGCGCGTCCGATTATATAGTTCGTTATACCCATTTTTCTCTTCATATTCAGACTTTCCATTATTTTGGGTTTGCGGATATCAAATTCAATAATTACTGTTTTCTTGCCGCTTAATGCGAGAACCGAAGCCATATTAATGCTGATAAAAGATTTTCCTTCCCCACTAAACGAGGAAGTTACAAGGATCGAAGGATTATCCTTCTTCACGGTCATATACTTTAGATTACTTCTCAGGATACGAAATTGTTCAGCCACAAAACGTCTGCTGTTTCTTAAAACGACCAACGATGAATCATCATCCGAATGCCCGATTTCTCCTAAAATAGGCGTTTTCGTCCGCCTTTCTACCTCAATCCGGTTATTCACTTTGTCCCTAAGCAATTCCCTAAACGCAATCAAACCAACAGGAATTAATAGTCCAAACATTAAGTAAGAACTATAAATCTTATTCTTGTTCGGGCTGATTGCGTTTGAAGATTCCAGTGCGGGCTCAACGACCGTTGAATTTGAAATGGTAGATGCGGAAGAAATCGAAATTTCCAACTTTTTCTGGAGCAGGAAAGAATATAGTTCCTCCAAAATCTTTTGCCTTCGGGCAACATTCCCTAACTGGAGGGTTTTGCCAGGCATTGCGCGTAACTTACCTTCCATATCCCCCTTTTGCTGCAACATTTTATTTCGGGCAATTGCATATCCGTTCTTTACATTATTCAGTGCCTCCGACATGTCCCTTCGGATTTTTTCAAGGGTTGCATCGTAGGCCTGAATCATCGGATTATTCTGTGTAGTTGTTTTTAAATTATTGTCCCTCTCTAATTGCAACCTATTATATTCGCTGATCCGGTTTGCTAAGGCAGGTTCTTCAATTCCCATATTAATTGGAACGAGTTCGTGCGATTTTTTTGGATCATTAATATATTCCTGGAGAAGATTTGCTACGGTTATTTTTACATCCATTAAATCAATATTGGTTTGACCCTGTTCTGCATTTCCCAGATAAATTTTTGACTGGCCCTCTACATCAAACATTTCATGTGAAACCTTAAAGTTCTGAACCCTCCCTTCCAGAATATTGAGTTGAGATTCCAGCGTATCCAAATTTGTATTTATAAATTTTAAACTATTTATAGATATCCTGTTCTTATCTTCAATATTCAAAGAATCGTATACCCCCATCAATGCGTTTAAGAAATTTTTTCCCAATTCCGGGTTCTCAGTTTGAAAAGAAAGCAATAGAATAGTGGATTGATCATTACCCTGTGTGATATTCACTGAACCCAGGTACTCGTTGGCAACGGTAGCAGCGGATGCGTGCGATACATAAAAAACCGGACTTGCAAAGATTTTCAGATCTATTCTCGGATCACGAACCAATGTTACTCTATTGTCCGCCACAACGATTATTTCACCGAAAACATGAATTGTCGTTTCTTTATTAATCCTGTATTGCTGGTCATTTAATATCGTAATATTTAACCCAAAATTCTGAGAACTCTTACTTGGGCTGATAATTTCCAAGCTGAAAGGAGATTCAGGATATAACAGACTTGTTCTCACCTTCCCAATATTATAGTAGCGTGTGGTGAGTTGAATATTATTGATTACCCTTTGAAGCACAGGACGGGATATTAATATTTGAATCTCATTACTTAGATTTTCGGACCCTGGAGACATTAACAATGCATCAAAACGATCGCCCTTACTGCCTGCACTACCCTGATTATTAATCATCATGGAAGATTGCACCTTATAGATGGGCGTGGAATAACGGATCTTTAGCCACGCGAGTACTAATGCTATTGCGCAGCTAATAATTAACCATGGTATATACTTCAGGTTTTTTAATATGAAATCCCTCGGTCCCAGTTTCCAGGAAAATTCATTCGAGATTTGTTCCGGATGATTTAGACCATTTGAAGCCTCAGACATAAATTTTCGGATTCATTAATTATGGATTATGAAATATGCTATAAATAACTGCAAACGTGGAAACAAATGCCAGCGCAAGGGATATATTTCGAGCTGTTACCACATCATTTGCTACAGATTTTTTCTTATTTGGTTCTACAATGATGATATCGTTTTGTTGAATATAAAAATATGGCGAGGCCATAATTTCTGGTTTCGTTAGATTCATCCAGGCGAATTCCCGTTTATTATTGTTTTCCCTTATTATAAATACGCTATCCCTGTTCGCATAATTTGTGAGCTCTCCCGACAACGCAATAGCCTCCAGTATATTAATTCTTTCACCCGGAATAGAAACGATGCCGGGATGAGCTACTTCACCCATCATGGTAAACTTGAAATTCAAAAATCTGATGTTATAATAAGGATGTTGAAGGTATGGACCCAGCCTTGCATCCAAAGTATCCTTTAAAGCGGCCTTGGTAAGCCCATTTACATAAATTTTCCCCAATCCCTGAAAAACAATATTTCCATCTCCGTCCACCTGATAACCCGGCGCTGAGGGTGCCGTTCCGCCAATCCCCTGAGTTACTCCGCTTGAAGCTATAACTGAACTGTTTGCAGTTGTTATCAAAGACTGATTATATATTTTGGTCGCGTCCGGATTATCGCTATAAACGATAATACTTAATATATCCCCCTTACGAATGATGGGTTCTACCGGGTTAATAACACTCAGTTTCGCCGTATCAAAAGGTCCGCGTACCAGGATCAATCCTTTTGTGCTTCCACAGGAGCTCATATTATGCATAATTAAATATCCAATAACTGCGAACAGAACATTTCTCAACAAGGAAAATCGGTGCATGTTTAGTTAGTAAGGGTTGACAAATTCTTTTTATCGATCGACGCAATCAGGCTATAGCCGATACTCTCAATTATTACTTTTACCCGGTTGCCTTCGATCTTGATTATTTTGGCTTCGTGATCCATAAATAGTCCCTGGCGGATGGTTACCCTTTCATCTTCTTTTAATTCGATCGATTCAGCCGTCACATCGTCGTATTCATTCAAAAACTTCCGGATAATCTCAATCTCCCTCGCCGGTATGACGGCCGGTTTACCCTGCCAGTACACAAAATTCATCACGCCGGGGGTTAAGCGCACTTTAGTCTGTTCTTCCTCACTTACCCGGGCAAATACATAACTCTTGAATAGGGGCTCTTCCACCGTTTTCATCCGGTCGCTCCATTTCTTCCTTACTTTGTTCAGAGGGCAGTAGGATTCTATTTTCTTTTCAGTGAGTAAGGCATGCACTTTTTTCTCCCAGCGGGGCTTTGTGTAAATCGCATACCAATGGGATGTTAACGCTGACAAGGTAAATTCATTTTAAATAATACACTAAAATCGTCGATTCCATGAAATGCTTCGCCACCTCAGTCCCATACTCTCATGCAACCGGTTAATTACCAATACAATAACGAAAACCGCCCAACTACTACAAATCCCGTTCCTACCCCATATCAGCAAAGGGTGCAGGCAGTCATTTTAGATGACCCCCTACACCCTTCCAAAAATTTATACCCAGACTAAAAATTAAATTCGCCAGAATTTGAATCACAGGATTGTTTGATTAACTGCGGCGAAACCCTCTCCATAGCGATGCTTTTTGCGCCGCTACCCTAATTCTTTTTCAACGGATTATGCTGCTTTGCAAATATAGCTGTTTTTCGTACTGGGAAATGAGGAAATAGAGTTCAGTTTTATCATATATTTCAGGTTATTTTCCTTTGAGAAACGCCTCCGAAATCTCTGAAAGACAGTTCTAATACCCATTAAAATCATGCGGTTTACCAGTTTCATTTTTGTCCTCTTGCTCCTGCTCACTTTCACACTCTATTATTTGCCTTTTTTGAGGAAATGGCAGATCCAGATCCTGATAATTTCCAGCCTGTTGTTTTACGCCTATCACCAGCCCGAACTGGTTTTTTTGCTACTTTTCTCTATTTCAGTAAATGTTGTTTCCAGTTATCTGATTGTTTATGGAAATCCCCGGTTTAAAAAGAGGTACGCGATAGCCGGCGTCGTAATCAATCTGTTCATTCTGATTTTTTTCAAATACGGACCGCTGGTCTCGCGGAGTTTCTTCTCTTCGGCCAACCCGGTTGGAGAATTTTTGCTGACCATGCCACTTCCGATCGGCATTTCCTTTTTCACTTTTCAGGGCATCAGCCTGGTCATAGATGTATTCAACGAAAAATATGTGAGCAATAAACTGCTTGTCCCCCTGTCTTTTTGGAAACATACAAAGCAAATTTTGTTCTTTAAGGGGTTTTTCCCCCAGTTGATATCCGGACCCATCATTAAAGCACACGATTTCATCCCCCAGATCGGGTTCAAAAAATTACAGAACATTCAATGGGAAACAGTTTTTAAAAAGTTGACGGTGGGTTATTTTCTCAAAATGGTCGTGGCGGATAACCTAAAGGACTTTACTTTTTATATTTCCTTTCCTTACTTCCAGGGTTATTCTACGTTGAACCTGATCGTGATGCTTTTTGGCTACTCCTTTCAGATTTTCGCTGATTTCGCCGGCTACTCGCTGATTGCCATCGGCCTCGCCAAACTTTTCGGCTATGATTTTATGGAAAATTTTAATTTTCCTTATATATCCACTTCTTTTAAGCAATTCTGGAAACGCTGGCATATCTCTCTCTCCACATTTCTGATGGAATATTTATACTTTCCGCTGGGTGGTAACCGGAAAGGAAAGCTGCGCACCTACCTCAATCTGATGATTGTAATGTTTCTCGGCGGCCTATGGCACGGCGCCGCCTGGAGCTATGCTGTCTGGGGAAGTTTTCACGGACTGGCACTTGCGTTGGAAAGATTTTTCAGCCCTGCAAAAGAGCGACATCATGATCTAATTACGAAGTTTGTTAAGGGTATATTCGTCTTTGCATTCGTTACTTTGGCCTGGCTGCTGTTTAAACTGCCCGACTTTAACCAGGTAATAGAATATTTCAAAAGCATACGACACAATGGATCGATTCCAATCGATTTTCAGCTAATTACTTATATTCTTATGTATTCTTTACCAGTATTGATTTATCATTTGATCTATCTAATTCAGGCGAAACCGATGTTTACGCGTTTTCAAAAATTCAGTTACCTGGCATATGCATTGATGTTGTTTCTGATGCTGACGAACAGCGGTTCGCCAGGAGCCTTTATCTATTTTCAATTTTAAAGTATGATCAAAAAATCGATCCTTTGCGCCATTCTTTTTTTCCTTCTGTATTCTCTTGCAGTTACAAAAAATCCATTAAAATGGTGGAGTGTTTCCCAGCATCAATGGCAGGAAAATATGATTAAGGCACAGAACTTTATTTATGATCAGGATTCTTTTAAAAACGTACTAATTGGTTCTTCCCTGTCCCACCGTATCGTCACTGATAGCCTGCCCGACACATACAGCCTGGCTTTCAGCGGACAAAGCATCTATGACGGACTGAACATTCTTTTGAACAGAAAGCGTAACCCGAAGAATGTCTTTATTGAGATGAATGTAGTGTTTCGCCCTGAAAACAAGGACTACGCGGCTTCTTTGTTTTCACCGATTTTATTTTATTCCGCCTATACGTTTCGTTCTCTCCGTGCCGATAAACAACCGATTGCGATTCTGGGTGCTATCATGAACAGGAAATTGATTGGTCCCATGTTACGAGGGAATGCGGTATCAACATTACCTAATCATGAACTTTTCAATAAAATGCTGAAGCTGCAGATGGCCGATTATTCGAAGATTCCTCCCGACAAAATCATTCAGGATCGATTTAATCTGCTTGAGACATATGTAACAACGTTAACCAAACGCGGTATACATATTGTTTTTTTTGAAATGCCCGTCGATTCAAGCCTAGAAAATTTAGCCCAAGCAAAATTGATCAGAAAGCTTTATTACCGGAAGTTCCCTGAAAAAGAATTTCAATATTTGCCGCTTCCGCCGGGAACATATCAGACATCCGACGGTATTCATCTCGCCGATGATGATGCGCTTCGATACACCCGGTATTTCAGATCTGAATTGAAAAGTATTTTTTAAAATAAACTCCCCTGTGCTCCTGGCCTTCTGAACTGACTGCAGTCCAGCTCCCATCTCTCCGCATTCAGGCCATAGATTTTTCCGTACTTTTTATATTGCTGATTCACCATTTCGGCGATATTTCCCTCGCCGCGCATCCGTACGCCCCATCGCGTGTCATTTACCTTTTTATAATCCCCCTTATATCGCTTTGCACAACTATGGAAACTGGTATGGGAAATAAGCGATAGAAGTTGAAGAAAAAACAAATTTGCTTGGTTAATATGCCTTGATTGTCAAAGCATTATGCCGTATTAAAATCAAATCCATTTCAAATCGTTGCAGGGGTAAAATCCTCTACAACTCAATACAGACAAGACTTTCAAAGAACTTAACTCCACAACAACGCAAAAGCATTGAAAATGACTAATACTTTATAAACTAGCCCAATCCTAAGCCCAAGCCCCAGCGAAGAAATGGGCAATAAGGAAAGTAATTAGGTTAATTGATTTTGATTACATTGTCATTTATTCCAAATCCATGCAACCCAAGTTAAAAAGAACGAGTGCATCAAAGCAAGCAAAGAATATTGAACTGAATCAGAAAAGGAGAGAGAAATTCGCATTACCTGTTGATCATAATTAACTAATTGAATTTTGAAAATGCGGTCGTGACAGATAAGAATACTTTGAAAAGTTACTATTTTATAAAATTTTACTAATTTTTTTTTACTTTATATGCAGAACTACAATGTTAATTCGGTTGAAAATTATTGGTCGAACGTGGACTGTTCTTTATCAGATAAAAATTTTTACGCTTTTCCTCCGATAAGATCAAGATCATGTTTTAAAATATTTGGCGAGACCGACGCCTCCGATCCAGCTTGGTGTGAAAAATGGACAGTCGAAAAGTTTCTGAAGGACCGGATTCCATTCGATAAATGTTTAAGTATTTGCTGCGGATTTGGCCCTGTAGAAAGAACCCTATATAAATTGGGTGTAGCAAAAGAGATTGTCGGAACGGACATTGCTTCTGGCGCGATTAAAAGTGCTATAGAGAAGGCGTCAAAAGAGGGGTTTAAAAACCTGTCTTATTTCGTTTCTGATCTTAATACCGTTGAACTCCTAGAAAATGAATATGACCTAATCTGGGCTAATGGGGCTCTGCATCATATAAAGGATCTTCAAATTGTGATTCCAAAACTTTTTAGATCTTTAAAACCTGGTGGCGTATTGATCAGTAACGAATATGTGGGACCAACCTATCAGCAAATCAATCTCCGACATCAGGAAATAATAAATGCTATCAAACATCTCTTGCCGGAAGAACTCACCAATAAAACAATATATGCGAATAATAGCTCCTTAGCGTCGCGGGTTGTTTCCCGGATTGATAAAGAATGGAATAAACGATTGAACAAGGCAGATGGTAATTATTTCGGTAAACTATGGGAAATGCCACCAGTAGACTTCTTTTTAAAAACCGATCCGTCCGAATCTGTAAATCCTTCCAATATTATTCCAACTCTTTCTGAGCACTTTAATAATATGGAAGTAAAATATTTTGACGGTTCAATTTTATTTTATGCATTAGATCAACATTTTTACAATAAGTTTGATTTAAATAATTTAATGCATAGGAGCTTATTGGAATTATTATTCAAAATAGAGGATTATTATATAGCGTCTGGTGAAATCGGAAGACATAATGCACATATAATATGTAAAAAATAAGCCATCTTCCGAACGTTATTCCCACATGTTCCAATTGGCAAAATCGTTAACTATAAATAAGTTAAACAGGGTTTTCAGAATAAAGATCCCTGTGCTCCCGACTATCGGAAATGACAGCTGTCCTGCTCCCATCTTTCAGAATTCAGACCATAGATTTTCCCAAATTTTTTTGTACTGCTGGTTCACCATTTCGGCGTTATTACCCTCGCCGTCACGCGGACACCCCCATCGTGAGTCATTCACCTTTCCTTAAGGGGAGTTTGTGATCATATGCCAGACTTTGTCTGCGGAGAAAGTCTTGCCGTTTTCGGTCGCCTCTTTGCATTGCCGCAGCATTTTTCTTTACAATGATTTTACTTTAGAAGTTGTAATATATGAAAAGTTTTAACGTACTGAAAATCAAAGTGTTATTTAATTCTGTCTACATAAAGACCCCCATAGTCATCGCCTGAATATGCGTTTAGTCCAACATCATCCAGGCTGATATTGTTCTCTTTCACCGCTATCACCCGTCCTATTTGGATGGTACTGCATAACTGTGGATTCATTGCCTGATCGTAATAATGGCCGGTTTTATTTGTAGGCGATGCCATAATATAGTCACCTACTTTGATATCTGTTTTGGGGGGAGCGGTGAAAGATGCAGTCCAGCGTGCTTTATCAATTACGATTTTTGGCATCCAGGCGAAAGCTACCAGCAATTCAAAGTCTTTTGTCATTATTCCCTTACCATAATACAGGTTCACGTTTTCAAATAATGGCGTAGGATGCCCATTGATTCCATAAGCATACAATCCGGCAATCATCGGGTAATTACTAAGGGTCATATCTTTAAATGTGGCAGTCATTTGACTGAGATTCATCCGATGGGTATAACTCCCATCATAATATCTAAGCATGCCTCCTGTCCAGGTCATCGGACCTCCGGAGAATATATAATCCGATGCCGGCATACCAGAACCAGTTAATAAATCAATGTTGCAGTTTGTCAAATTGAATCCCGCCGTACCATTTACAAAACCAATTCTAAAAAGACTTTCGGCATTAATAAAAGAAGCTGATAGCGGGAAGCGACCGGCATTGACATTAAAAAGCTGGTTCACGCATCCGGCAATATTCCAATCGTAGCAATAGGTTGAACCACCTCCCATTCCATATCCATACATCATACCCTCTAAAACCGTATAAGTCGGCCCCCATGATTTGAGATGTTCTATGGTAATAGCTTTCGACTGATCCTGGCAAATAGCAATATCCACTTTACAAGCATATATGTTATCGTCTAAAATGTTAACATTTTCATCGTTCTGTGTATAACCATTTGGCGAAAGCACTATTCCGACCGGAAAATTATTAATCCGGCATTTTGTGATTTTCATTCCGCTCGTTCCACCCCGTCCGGTATTAGGGAGATATTGAGATTTCATTCCACCGTAACAATCTTCGGGAGATATTTGATTTATGTCACAAAATGGATCAATAGCAATCCCACAATTAGGTGCTTTTCTGCTATCTCTTGCCGTGTTATTATTCCATGCTGAATAAAGTGTAGAACCAATATTGTATATATTGATCGTTGGTGGCTGATACTTCCCGACAATTGCTATGTTTTCTATTTCTACATCGCGTCCAAACTGTACGCCGATTCCAAAACCATCAGTAAATCCACAGGTAATAATAGTCAGGTAATCATCCGGGGAGGATTTTGCAGATGCATTTCCAAATATCCGAATATGAAAAAATTTCCATTGACCATTTACCACCGACTGCAGAACCCAGGGCCTGGATTCAAAATAATTTCCCGGAGGTATATAAAGATTTGAACCTAAACCCGGATGCTCAATGATAAAGTCAGAAGCTCGTTTAAATGCCTCAGAATTATCAAAATTACCCGGGTGAGCACCAAAATCTGTAACTGATATTATTCCGGTTCTTACAGCTAAAGTGTCGATTGTGTGCGCAGATGCACTTTTTAAATTCTGAGCATTAATAGAAAATGATAAAAGAACCAAAACGGGTAAAAGTACTTTCATAAACTATCAATTTACTGAAGTTAGTAAAGAGTAATTTATCAGTGGCATTTTAACTCTTACCAACCTTTGTGAATTGACCGTGTGAATATTCGATTACCAAATGAAATTGTCAAGCGTGCCTAAAAGATTTTCCGCTTTCAATTAATTATTAAATTTCCGTATTTAAAAAGCACAATAATCATTTTTCACCTGCGTTGAATGCAGATCACCTCATTTTTATTGGTAGCCTAAGCTGATCTCACCGTGTTTCAGTCGGGATTCAGTATTACTTAAGCCGTGTCAAGTCCACCTCAAGTCCACCTTTATGTGGACTTGAGGTGGACTTGACACGGCTCAGATACGGCTCAAACACGTCAGAGATATAGTAAATAGTAAACCTCAAAACATTATGTATGGCAAGACAGTGTGACTCAAAATTAGTGGGAACGATACGTAACCTGATCTTATACAATCATTTGGGCGATTATCGTATGCGTTTAAAACCACAATCCGTGAGACGGACCCCTGCATCTATCAAAAGCGGGTTGAATTTTGGCAAGGCGAGTAGGCTAAGCAGGCAGATCAGAACTCTGATTGCACCTATTAATCCCTCAAATTCAGATAGCCGTTCAACAAACTTATTTACCGGCGCATTGAATAAATTTATCAACTGGAATGAAAAACAGGATACGGATTCTCCCATACTGCAAAGAGAACTACCCTTTATCACCGGCTCCCAGTTTAACAGCCAGGCTAAACTGACATCTATTAACGCTATCCAGGTTGCTGTAAACCCAACCGAATCTGGTTTGCCGGAATTCCGGTTCGTGCCCTTTATTCCAAGCGAAACCCTGCATGCATCTTTCTATACTGATCATATTCTTTTTAAAATAATTTTTATTTCCGTGAATTTCACAGATCTGACAACTGAAAAAATTGGCACAGCTGAAATCAAAATTCTGTACAATTCCGAAATATTCCATCCTCCTGTTATACCGATGCCCCCAACAGTAACATCCGGAAAGTTAATAATGATGGTAATGTCCGTTCAGTATATGGTGAACCGGAAAAATGTTATAGAAATGCTGAAAGATATAAAAAAACTGCCCTGTGGAATAGTTTGGGCGGGATGGGTGTGAAGCTATATACAACACAAAAGGGCCACCTTTCGGCGGCCCTCACTTACCCTCGCGGGTCATTTAGATATTTTATGGTTAAAGAACGTTTACCTGGCCCACAAAGAGGCTGCTGGAAACGGTTTGACCATCCGCGGATACAAACCCGATGTAGGTTTGTACCGCTTTGCCACTAAATGCAGTTACATCTAAACTGTAATTGCCGGCATTTCTTGGAGCGGCCTGTTCGAAATAAATCCACCGGTTCAGGTCTGCACAATACACCGCTACGAAAGCGGAATCTGTTGGAAGCGTTTTGCCGTTACTGTTGTCTGTCCATGTAAACGTCAGTTTACCTGCAACAGTTGATGTCACGGTCACCGCACCTACATTTTGCAGGGCACCCTTGCTCAGGATCACTTTACTGTAATCAATGGCCAGGGCCGGGTATACACCGGTAATCGCATTCCTGAGATTTTCTGATACTGCATTATTGAAGCCGGTCATTTCGGCTGGTAAAGTATCATGTGTATCATTTAACAAAAGGCTCAGCGGTTGCAGGAATTTAACGATCAACGCAAATTTTGCCTGCTGCTGTTGAAGAGCCGCGTTCGGCTTGCCCTTTCTTACGTCCGACCTTCCACGCATGACCCAGACTCCCTTCCACCTCGAGCCGACCACCGCGCCGACTTTTCCGCTGAATCTACCCAGGATACCTCCAATATGAGTTCCCATAAGTTTCGGATTTTTTAATGTTAGAAAATGGGGTTTACAAAGTCAATGCCTGTTTACGCTTTGCGATGCCGGACATCCGGACGAATTCAAACTCTGCAGAAATCCAAATATCCGGCAATGGAAACAGGGATTGACGGCGTAAATATGTGCAGTTTATTTGAACTCATATCAGAGTCCGGGCAGAGGCTCTGAAAGATTTAGTTTTCCACATCTCTTTTATTTCACGACCAACACGTAAGTAAAACCACTTAGAAAACGATTCTTTTTAAATTTTTTCATTACTATTCTTACCGCTTTTTTCTTCTTTTTGATATTCTCCATTCACCCATGTTAATAAATAAATCTTTCAGAGGCTCTGCTCAGACTCTGAAATCAGAACAAAATCCATTCGCATTTTTGTTTCCGAAGCCAATAATCATAGGTGTTACCATTTAAGATCCGCCTGTGAAAACCAGTATACGCCTAAAGCCTAATGCCCAAAGCCTAAAGCCAGGGCAATAGCAGGCAGTGTACTAACAACCCCTCTCCCGCCTCTGGCGGGACGGGGGGTTTTTAAAAATGAAAACATGGAACTGGAGCTTGTCAGAACATATTATCCAAACGGAACAAACGGATACATCCTTTACAAGAGTCGTTTGATGATGTACAGTATTGAACTTCCCTGGAAGGACAACCTCGCACGGGTTTCGTGCATACCCGAAGGACGATATGAACTGACAAAAAGATTCAACCAACAGTTCGGATGGCATTTGCAGATCATGAATGTGCGGCAGCGTACGGGCATTCTCATTCATCCTGCCAATGACGCTTTGCAGGAACTGAAAGGTTGCATCGCTCCGGTTTCATTTTTAACCGGTGTTGGAAAGGGGCTACGATCCAGGCTGGCACTGGAATCCCTGACCAGCCTGGTATACGACGCCCTGGACCTGCACGAGTCGGTATTCATAACAATAAAATCAGATCCTTATGAATCTACTTGACAGGGTGGTGTCGCCTACACCCACGTTCTTTCAAAAGCTGAGAAGCATCGGACTGGCACTTGCTGCTATGAGTGGAGCGATCATCGCCGCACCCGTTGCCCTTCCAACTATTGTTGTTACAATAGCTGGATATCTCGCTGTTGCGGGAACCGTGCTGAGTGCAGTGAGTCAGATCACTGTTCCGGGAGACGTGTAATGCCGCATCTGCGGCATTTTCCGGGCCCTCCGCTTAATGCGTGAGGGCCTTTTTTATTTTCCCGAGTACCATTTCGCCTTTTCTAAAACCTTATTCACATCTGCGTTTTGAATAACATTTATTTTCCCGTCTTTCGCCTCTAACTGCTGACCGGCAAAAAGCTGAAGTTCTGACCGGGGTTTACCCGCAGTTGAATCCATCCGGATGTATAAATTTCCAGTGATCGCCGTGATCAGCATGGCAGAACTATCTGAATAAACCTTTACATCGAAGTGAGCGGTGGATGCTTTAACAATCACTTTGGTTGACGGTTGATGGTTGACGGTTGACGGTAGAGTAATAATATAGGGATGTAAAGAATCGCGCTTGCCTTCGACATAAGCTTCTCCAACTACATTAATATGTATGGAATCCTGCGAAAAATTGACCGGATATTTAATCGTAGTTCCTGAATTAACCCAAATCCATGTACTGTCAGGCAGGATTAATCTAAATCCTTCTTTTTGGGGGCTACGTAAAGTGTATTGTAATTTTTTATCCCGGTCACGACTCGATGCGTAATAGTCATATTGTCCTATTTCGTTTTTTTCGAGGTCAATGTCTGCTTTTCCGGCCAGATTACCCCTGTTATAGTCGTCTAAGACGATCTCCACACCCTCAGGTGAAACATAAACCGCGTCGCTATTATCTCCGGCACTTTTAGATATGCAGCCGGTTGCCCTTAAAATGAGATATAATACAAAGCCAAGAACAATGATTACTCCAATAGTGGCCCTCCGTGATATAGGAAACATATGAAAAAATTTTCTTTCTTGTATTGACTCAGAAAAATCCAAATCAGAAAAATCCTGGTTTGAAAGTTTTGCATCAGTCAGTCCTGGGACCCTTTTTTTGATCTTTTCGAATATAAGATCCCTTTTCCCGTAATAACTAATCATGGAACTGCGCACTTTTTCAGGATCCATTTTATCCCAATATAGTTGCTCATTTTCCGGAGATTCCTTTCGCCAGACAGTCAGTTCCTTTTCCTCGCTTTCGTTTAATTCATTGCGGCTCTTTCTATACAATAACCTGCCGATTCTTCTGGGGTTACTCATAAAATCAGTGTTATTGAAAAAATAAAACGTTCGCCATCTTTCCTGACTTCTATTCTCAATACCTGGTAAGCTTTTGACATGTGGGTTTCCACTGTTCTTTTTGAAATGCCGAACTTTTTGCCTATCTGCTCATTTTTCAATTTATATAAATAAGAATGCTGAAATACCTGCTTGCACTGACGCGGAAGTGTTTCACCTGCCACATACATCACCTGGTTATATTGATCTTCGATTTCAGCATTTTCTCTGTTTTGTTCCTCGATATTTTTGAAATGTTCTATGATACCGGCCTCATTGTTCTTTAAATCATCCCGATCGTTATTATGATCTATGGACATATTGGTAGCGGTTCTGTACGCGAATTGATAAATTTTTCGATACGATTCAAAAGGCTTCTCCTGTGTCAGCAGTACTACAAATACATCTTCTGTTATATCGTCAGAGTATAATGATCCGTGTGTAACCTTTTTCACCTGGTTCAAAATTCTTGGGAAAAGGGTTTCATATACCCATGTCTGAATCTTTGGGTCCTTTGCGTTTATTCCTTCTACAACCGATAATGGCTGCATGTTATGTTAATTAATTGTTAACGCAATCTACAAACAATCAGGAATTGAAATACACATTAATTAATAATTGCAAAAAAAAATTCAGCGGCTCCTAATAGAAAACACTTAGTTCCCTGTAAGATTTCGGGTTCTCCGTAAGAGAAAACACTTAGTTGCTGATACTAAACTATTGATCCGGGATCTAAAAGAGATGGTTATTTATAAAAAAAGAAAAAATAATGCTATCCTTTTGAAGGTGAAAAACACGTAGTCCTTTCAGTAAAAAAATAAAAAAAAGCTGTCTGTTTTTAAAGAAAACACACGTAGCAATCTGAAAATATTGTGCTGTCCATTTAAAACCGAACACACGTAGTTTATGGATGAGAATCAATAAATGATTTTTGCAAATGCAGATTGATTTTTTTAAGAGTGAAACGAAATAAATTGAATCGTTTTTAACCTTTTAAACTGATTGTATGCAAGAATTTACACAGAATCTACACGACGAATTGCTGTCAAAACTAAACAAGCTCGAAGAGGATCCTCATTCTGAAAAGTTTATTTCGCATCGCAGAATCGAAGTGATCGTCAAGACAACTAATCTGATCCTGCAAAAACTCTCCGACCATTCCTTTAAAACGGAGAAAGACGAAATCCATTTTTTTAAATTTGTTTTGCCCCCGGTTATTTCACTCATTGTTTACTATTCAGGTAAAACGGAATGGGAATCTGTTGAACGATTGGGAACACTAAGAGCCCAACACGATTTTATGGAACAGCAATTAAAGAAGATCAATGATTTCTTTAGGGACAATGATGAATTCTTCAAATATTACCGGTCCAATAAGACAAATCTTGACAGATATTATTTTCTGCCAAAAAAACAACTGATTCAGGAAAATACAGATCTACTGTCATCACTGATGGACCCTTCCTTTTGTACTATTTATTGCTTGAAAATAGCCATCTTCCTGGGATACGTGAGACTTGAAAAAGACTTACTTGATTCAATGAATGGAAAAGAAGAAAATTCTATACTCAGCTCTACAATCATGGAAGAAACTCAACAGATAGCCCATCGTGATAAGCTTGTCTGGACCTTCCCCAAAATCGCTCTGATAGAATTAATATATGCGTTAAGGGCTACAGGTACATTCAATCAGGGCAAAGCGGACCTAAAAAGAATTGTGCGATATTTTGAAAAAGTATTTTCAATAGATCTGGGGAATTATTCAAGATCATATCAGGAAATCGTTACAAGGAAAACTGGTTTTGCTATTTTTCTGGATCTCCTGAAAGAAAAAATGCAATTGTCTATCGATCGTATCGTAGGCAATAATTAATTCAGCGTCTCATTTTTTAACCAAATAAAATTATCATTTATGGCAACTCTGACAAAAAAGCACCTCTCTGAAAAAAAAGTAAATTTTTCAGCTGATGAGATGGAAGCAAAAATACTGGCGGTATACGAAGCGCCCTTTTCCAGTAAAAAGGAAAGAATAGAAAGTGATCTGGAAATGTTCTACAAGGCATTCGGTCTTTCCGATAGCATGACGACCGCATTTCTACCCATTACACAGAATCCTACAAACATGACTGACTCCAGATTGCTCAGAAAATTTATAGAATGGGTCGTATCCGGGAACAACGACCATCAACTGGTATCTTCTCTTATTAATTTTTCATTTACAGATCATCAACAACCTCCCCATGATGTTTGGAGAGTGCCCTATGAACTCAATATTCCGTATAACAATAAACTTCTGGTAAAGTTTCCGCCTTTCAATCCTTCAGAATTACTTATGGCGCCATCTGGGACGACCAGGGCGATTTGCAGAATTTCTATTTGCATCGGTGACTTGAGCGGCAATAAATCATTCCGTTCCACCCAGTCCGCAGTAATGTTTTTTCTGGATAACGATCTTTCTTACGAAGAGCAAGTTGATTTCAATCTAAGAATGGAAAAAGGAAACGTAATTTTTGTGGGCATGTCGCTCGATTTTAGAAATGATATTGGAGAATGGACAGTTAAGAATCCGGATCAATTGCCTTCACGTATTGTGAATGCGATTTATATAGAATAAATAATCTTTGTTCTTTTTTGCAATACGATTCAGAATAGTGATCCCTGTGCTCCCGGCCTTCTGAACTGACTACAGTCAAGCTCCCATCTTTCGGCATTCAGACCATATATTTTTCCGTACTTTTTATACTGCTGGTTAACCATTTCGGCGATATTTCCCTCGCCCCTCATCCGTACGCCCCAGCGCGAGTCGTTCACTTTGCCATCATGGGAGTTTTCGATCATATGCCAGACCTTATCGGCCCGGTCTGGAAAATTTTTGAAGAGCCAGTCGTGAAACAAAAGTTTGATCGCGCCGTTCAGCCGGATAAAAGTATAGGCTGAGAAAGTCGCGCCGTTTTCGGTCGCTTCTTTCATGATCCGCTGCATTTCGTGTTCATTCAAACCGGGAATCATGGGGCCCAGCATCACGCCGGCCCTTACTCCCGCATCGCTCAGCTCGCGGATGGTTCTCAGTCTTTGTTTGGCGGTGGTTGTGCGTGGTTCCATTTTCAGCCTAAGATCCTCGTTGAAAGAAGTGATCGAAACCAGGATGGAAACCAGACTTTTTTTTGCCATCTCCTGGAGCAGGTCCTTGTCGCGCAGCATGCCAGCGTTTTTTGTGATCATACCCACGGGCTGATTGAATTCATTACATACTTCCAGCAGCCCCCGGGTAAGTTTGTATTTTTTTTCTGCCGGCTGATAGCAATCCGTATTCCCGCTGATGGAGATCGGCACGCATTCCCATTTGGGATTCATCAGGAATTTTCGCAGAAGCGTCGCCGCGTTTTTCTTTACGATGATTTTACTTTCAAAGTCGGTGCCAGCGCTGTAACCCCAGTATTCATGCGTGTTCCGGGCATAACAATAGATGCACCCGTGTTCGCATCCGGCATAAGGGTTCATGCTGTACCACATGCCCACATCCGGAGAGTCCACTTTATTTACGATGGATTTCGACTCCTGTTCTATATACTGTGTCGGTGCATTGAAATCGGTCCAGTCATCCACTGATTCGACGTGTTCGCGCGTCTTTTCATCGCGTAGAAATTTATTGCGCGTATTGATTTGCGCGCCGCGGCCCTTCTTGTATTCCATGTTTTACTTTCTTGAATTTTATAGTTGGCGGTTGGCGGTTGACGGTCTTTAATGTATCATTAAAACTAAATTCGACAGGCTTTTAACTTGTCATCAGTCCGTCAACCGCCAACCGCCAACCGTCAACCGAAAAGTTCTCCCTGCTTAATTGCAACGGGTAAATTCTGAAATGCGAGTCGTTCTACGATCTGCCAGGCTTTGTCGCCGGAGCGGCGCTTGAGCAGCATCATGTTGTCAGCGATGAATCGTCCGGTGAAATGACGATTTGAATATTCCAGCCACCCGCTTTCATATTGCCAGGGTGCCAGTTTGGATGCGATGATCAGATGCGGTTCATCAGTGAAGTATGGTTTGTGATCATTGTCGAGTTTCAGTAACCGTTGTGATTCACGGATTTCTTTGATCAGCGCTTTGATGGGTTCGCGTGATACCACATTGATAAAAATAGAATGACTCGGATAGGAACCAAAATCTTTCAGTTCTATTTTGATGGCGTGAAATGCCATGGCAGTTACTTTCATCCGGTTTACCACCCTTTCTTCCATCATCTCGTATTGAGTAAACCTGGCCAGCATCAGGTGTGGCTTGGTCCACAGAGCCTGCGGACATTTGTATTTTTCAGCAAATTCTTTTTTTACCCCGATGATCTTTTTCCTGAGCTCTTCATGCGGCGTCAAAACCAGCATATATTCATTGAGCCGGTAGCCGGGCATTGTTTGAATGAGTGTTTCCATTTTATTTCGGTTTACGGCTTTGCCCACCGTCCCGTCCGAGGCGGGATAACGGAGGTGGGTTTGGCGGTTGATAGTTTATGGTTGACGGTTACTTATTATACCTAATCAATTGTTGGACCAGGCAAAAAAAAAGTGCGTTACATGTGATTATCAGTTTAATAAATATCCTTAGCCAAACCATTTACCAATTATATTAGCATAAATATACTAATTTATTTAGTATTTAGAACACTTCAAAATTAAAATAATGCTATACTGTAATCCCGTCGTGAAATGCTTTGTAATATGCTGATAGATAGAAAGATATACCCGTCAGCCCCTATGCAATCCATGGATCAATGATCACTTCCACTAAAATTTGTCAGGATCCTTGCCGTATCGTTCGGATTCGTACGGTTTTGTATCAAAACGCGCAGAAATATGAAATTGGGTCTATTTATCTATTTGAAAATCATCCAGTTATCCGTTCGGCACGCCATTAGTGCAATTGTTAATTGTCAACGAATGAACCACCAACCGTCAACCGTCAACCGCCAACCGCCAACCGCCAACCACCAACCGTCAACCGTCAACCGTCAACCAAAATAAAATGATCAGAAATTACTTCAAAGTCGCCATCCGGAACCTGCGTAACAATAAGGCCTTTGCTTCTTTAAATATCGCCGGACTGGCGATCGGTATGGCGACGGCGATCCTGATCGGATTATGGATTTCGGATGAACTGAATTTTGATCATTATAATCCGAATTATAAAAAGCTGGCGAAAATAATGATCACCCAAACGCATGGAGGTGAAACTTATGACGAGACCACGATCACCATGCCTCTCGGAAATACGCTGGAAACCAAATATAAGGACCTGTTCAGGAAAGTAGCGCTCATATCTTTTCCAGATCAGCATGTGCTCGTCAGCGGCGATAAAAAAATCTCCGGCTACGGGATTTATGCGCAGGAGTTTTTTCCATCTATGTTCGGCCTGACTGTTCTGAACGGAAATACGCAGTCGCTCAAAGATCCTTCTTCGATCATGATCGCCAGATCACTGGCCGTTTCATTATTTGGAAATGAAAATCCGGTAAATAAAACGTTTCTTATCGACAATAAACTGAATATGAAAGTAGGTGCTGTGTACGAAGATCTGCCGGAGAATTCGAGCTTCACTGCCATGAACATTTTGCTACCCTGGACGAATACAATGAATAATTATCTCACCAGCAACACGAATTGGAATGATCATAATGGTGAAGGTTTTGTTGAATTGAATGATCATATCAGTATTGAGCAGGCAACAGTGAAAATAAAAAATGTTCCCACACCATTTATAAAGGGATGGAAAGAAGAGGCCCTGATTTACCGGCTTGATAAATTGCATCTATATGGCGAATTCAAAAACGGAAAGCCCGCCGGCGGAAGAATTCAGCTTGTTGCACTGATGTGTTTTATCGGGGCATTCGTCTTACTGCTTGCCTGTATTAATTTCATGAACCTGTCCACCGCAAGAAGCAGCAAAAGGGCCAGGGAAGTCGGCATTCGCAAAACGATGGGTTCCTTGCCTGTTCATCTCATTGCACAGTTTTTAATTGAATCCGTGTTATTAACGTTGTTTGCATTTGTCATTGCTTTATTTCTTGCCCAACTCTCCCTTTCATTTTTCAATAGCCTGGCTGGCAAACATATGTTCATACCCTATGGCAACTACTGGTTCTGGTTGCTTTGTATCGGATTCGCCTTGTTCACCGGGCTATTATCCGGCAGCTATCCGGCCTTTTATTTGTCGCGGTTCCAGCCCGTCAAAGTATTGAAGGGTGCATTCCAGGGAAGCCGCTACAATTCCATTCCCCGTCAGGTGCTGGTGGTGATGCAATTTACCGTTTCACTTTGCCTGATCATCGGAACGATCATCGTATACAAACAGATTTTATTTGCAAAAAACCTTCCGACGGGATACACCAGAGACAGACTGGTAACCATGCCGATGACCACAGAATTGAATGGACACTATGATGCATTGCACGAAGAGTTACTGCGAACCGGTGTTGTGACAGAAATGGCCGCATCTTCCTATCCTATGAATCAGTTCAATGGGGGTAATTCGATGGACTGGCGCGGCAAAGATCCGGGCTTTATTATTTTTTTCAGGAATGTAAACGTGACTCCTGAATTCGGCAGAACGGTCGGATGGAAAATTACAGAGGGCCGCGATTTTTCCCGCGCTTTTGCCGATTCCAATTCCGTTATCCTTAGTGAGGCTGCGGTGAAAACCATTGGCATACCGCATCCGGTGGGCGAGATCGTAAAATACGGGGGCAAGAACAGGACGGTGATCGGCGTTGTGCATGATATGCTGACCAATTCGCCCTACGATAATATTCAACCCGCCGTTTTTCTCGGGGACGGATATTTATCGGTGATCACCGTGCGTATGAAAGCCGGACATCCTCTTCCTGCTGCGATGGCGGCGATTGAAAAGGTTTTTAAAAAATACAATCCCGGCAGTCCCTTTGCTTATAAATATAACGAAGATGAGTACGCGAAGAAATTTTCTACGGAAGAAAGAGTGGCCAATTTGTCGGCCGTATTTGCCGGCATGGCCATATTTATTTCCTGTCTGGGTATGTTCGGTCTCGCCTCTTTTGTTGCTGAGCAAAGAACCAAAGAGATCGGTGTTCGCAAAGTATTGGGCGCAACAATGTTTTCTCTCTGGAAAATGTTATCCACGCAGTTCGTCAGGCTGGTATTCATCTCACTTTGCATTTCTATTCCCCTGTCTTATTATGGAATGAATCGCTGGCTGCAGGATTATACCTATCGGGATACTATTTCCTGGTGGATTTTTGCAATAGCTGGTTTCAGCATTTTGCTGATCACACTGCTCACGGTCAGTTATCAGTCGATAAAAGCAGCATTAATGAATCCAGTTAAAAGTCTTCGCTCTGAATAAGCCCCCTGTTAAGCCGAACGCTTAACGCGTAACGCGTAACGCATATTAGTGTGGTGGATGTGTGAAGTGTGGGAAGTGTAATATACAGAATTGATAATTGAATTAGTTTTGAAGAAAATAGATCACCAAAAGTTTTAGGCTTTAGGCTTTGGGCTTTAGGCCTATTTAAAAGGGTGTTTTCATCATCTCCTGCCGAATACAAAAAGTTATTTTCGATCTTCCCAGTTTATATAATTGAAATAAGCTATTCGGGAATTTCAAGATGAACCTTGACCAATATCCGATTATTTCCGACCTATCACATCTCTTATACAAATTTGAAAGTATTGGCCCTAAAGGAATTATCAAAAAGGTAATTCAATATACACCAGTTAAAAGCATTGGTAAAAAAATTTACAATTTATCTTTTGGTGATCTGAATGAGATAAACGGTGTACCAGATGATACCATAGATTCAAATAACAACGATACCAAAAAGATATCAATAACTGTAGCTAGATCAGCATTAGAGTTTTCAAGTCAATTTCCTCATGCACGCATATTAGTTATCGGATCCACGAAATCTAGAACAAGACTTTATCAAATGACATTCCGAAAGCATTTTGAAGAAATAGATAAACTATTTGATATACAAGGATATATTGAATATGATTGGAGAAAATTTGAATCCGGAATAAATTATGAGGCTTTTCTGTTTACGAAAAAACTAAATAAACTGTAACTTTATTCAAACCATTCTTTTATGAAGAAAAATCTGAAACTATCAAAAGCGTTAAAAGAATTTACAAAAGATCCCATCCTGATAGATGAAAACATGCCGGATTATAGCAATGCTCCATTCGTTTTAAGAAAACTGGAAATAGCAGAAAAATTTATTGCGGAACACGGTCTGCCAGAAACATCCAATATTAAATTAACAGCGAAAAAAAGGAAAAAGATTCTTGATAAGCAAAAAGCCAAAGGCCTAAATCCTTAAACCACTATATTTTAAAAAAGGTTTGATTTGAATTCAATGAAAGATAATTGGCCAAACGCCTCAAGCATCCTGCCTCAAACCTAATTAAGAACGCTGTTATCTCTCGCAATTTCAAGCCCGTTGAGTTTTTTGATTTCATCCCAGCCACTGGCGATATTATGCAGGTTGTGAATGCCCTGGCGTTTAAAGAGAGATGACGCGATGATACTGCGATAGCCACCGGCACAATGCACATATATATTATCGGAATCATCGAAGTCGGCCATCATGCCCGGATCGGTTAATGTTTCCAGCGGGATGTTGAACGCTCCGGCCACGTGACCATCGGCGAATTCTGCTTCGCGGCGTACATCCACCACTTTCAGTTTCGGGTCAAAAGGCAGGTCCATCGCAAATTCATCCGCATCGATACTTACTATCAGGTCAATCGGTTCTCCCGAATTTTTCCAGGTTTCAAATCCACCTTTCAGATATCCGCACATCTGTGCGAATCCCACGCGGGCCAGTCTGACCACACTTTCTTTTTCCTTCCCGGGTTCAGTTACCAGCACAAATGGTTTGTCGAAGGGCAGCAGGCTTCCCGCCCATTCCGCAAAGCGCCCGTCCAGCCCGATGCTGATAGAACCCGGTACAAATCCATTCGAGAATTCGGTTGAGACGCGTGTATCCAGACAAATGGCATCACCATCTTTGATTCGTTTCTTAAATTCTTCCAGGCTCAGTGGTTTCAATCCGTTTTCCATCACTTCATCCAGGCTCTCATATCCTTCTTTGTTGATCCTTGCATTTACGGCAAAATAATTAGGAGGTGTATTCAGTCCCTCGGTAACGGCTTTGATAAATTCTTCCTTTGATCCCGCCAGCAATGCATAGTTATTTTTTCTTTCCTCTCCGAGTGTACTGTAAGTGTCGGGACCAATGTTTTTTCCGCAGCTGCTTCCGGCGCCATGGGCCGGGTAGATGACGATATGGTCCGGGAGAGGGGCTATTTTTTTTTGTAAAGAATCATAAAGCATCGATGCCAGTTCATCCTGCGTGAGATTACCGCTGCTGAGATCGGGCCGGCCGACGTCGCCTACAAAGAGCGTATCCCCCGTGAAAATCGCATACGGATTGCCGTTAGCCTCGCGGAGCAGGTAACAGGAAGATTCGATGGTATGGCCCGGGGTATGAAGCACTTCAATGGTCAGGTTGCCCAGTTTGAAAATTTCCCCGTCTTTGGCCCGGTAGATCGGGAAGGAAGTTTCGGTTTCGGGACCGTATACGATCGGTGCACCGGAAGCCTGAGCCAGGTCGAGGTGACCGCTCACAAAATCCGCGTGGAAATGGGTTTCAAATATGTATTTAATAGTAGCTTTTCGTTCCCTGGCCAGGACCAGGTATTCCTCAATATCCCGCAGGGGGTCAATAATCGCGGCCTCACCCTCACTCTCAATATAATATGCGGCCTCGCTCAGGCAGCCGGTATAAAGTTGCTGGATATACATTAGGCAAATTTACACATTTTCAGCTTGAAGCGTGAGGCCGGAGGCGTGAAGCGAAAATGTAAAATCCAGCATTTGCATCCGGCCCAGGCAAAATGGAAAACAATTAAATAAAGCCTCAAGCTTCCCGCCTCCTGCCTCCTGCCTCAAGCCTCCTGCCTCCTGCCTCCTGCCTCCTGCCTCAAGCTTGCTAAGCAAGCAACAAATGAACTGTTTTCATAATATCACCGATCCGGTTGGGATTGATGGTGTAGTGAATGAATTTGCCGTCACGCTCAGTTTTGACGATGCCGGCCCGGCGAAGGATTGCCAGGTGCTGGGAAGCAACGGACTGCTCCAGGCGCAGGTGAATGTATAATTCAGTGACTGTGAGTTTTTTATGTTCGTCCAGAATGCGCACGATCTGCTGTCGGAGTTTGTGATTCAGGGCGCGGAGAATCATTGCCGCCTTCTTTAAATTGATAAAATCTACTTTAACTGCAGCTTCTTCCCCGCCCTGGGCGTTGAGGACCATCCAATAATTACTGCTTGTACCGCTCATACAGTTCTTTCGGTTGAAGGTTTAAAAAAAATGATCTGTATTGGATTCTATCACGAAATATATGACAAGCAGGATATCCAAAGAAATTGTAATATAGAATTTTTTTCAATAAGAGAAGAATTCTTTCAGATAAACCGGTTCAGCATAGACCGGATCCGCCCAGGTTCCGGAGTCAAAATCCTGTTGGGCAAGTTTTGCAAATGCCTGTATCAGATCGGGTTGTGGCTGGAAAGGGGCATGTGGAGAATTTGTAATTTTTTTCCATTTCTCCGCCCCGGTTCCAAAGAAAATGATGGGATTCACGGCAAGTTCGGTTTCAAATGCAGTTTTATCTAATATCATTGCCTGAGGCATTTTTACCTCAATTAATTCGTTGACCGTTGACCGTTGACCGTTGACCGCGGGCAATTGGTTGGCGGTTGGCGGTTGGCGGCTTTGCCCGCCGTCCCGCCGATGGCGGGAAGCGAAGGCGGGGTTGGCGGTTGAAGTATTTTCGTTGACCGTTGACCGTTGACCGTTGACCGGAGCAACCTGATAGAGCGCTGTAAAAACTTCATCTCTCCGAGCATCGATCATGGGGCAAATGAGTGCCTGCTTTTCAATGGCAAAAGAGATCATAGATTCAGCCATTACCCGCAGCGTATTTTGAGTGATCAGGGGAATTTTTAGTGCATAACAAAATCCCTTGGCCGCGGCCATCCCGACCCGCAGACCCGTGTACGATCCGGGGCCCGAAACAACGGCAACAGCTTCCAGATCCTTCACGGTTATTTTAGCTTCTGACAAAATCCGGCCGATCGCCAGATGCAGCCAGCTCGCATGTTCTTTTGTTATCTTATTTTCTTCTGAAAATAAAATCTCTCCTCCTTTACAGAGTGCAGTTGTTCCTGTTTCTTGCGACGTATCTATTAGAAGTAACATGTTTTTTTGTTGGCGTTTGACGGTTGACGGTTGACGGTTGACGGTAAAAAATGCACATTCCCAAATTGCCATTTCCAAATTCAATTTTCACTTGGCTACATTTATCACAATTCCGCATTCGCCACACTAATCAAAGATGCAGCAACCTCATATACCGAATCATCAATTGAAAGACGCTTCAGTAATTCGGCAATACGGTTCAGCCCAATTTTCTCTCCCCATTCAAACGGACCATGCGGATATCCCGTTCCGAGTTTCATCGCGATATCGATTTCCTCCTTTGTACTGGTACCGGCTTCCCAGGTAAAATAAGCTTCATTTATAATCATTGCCAGAATCCGTGCAGATACAAATCCAGGTGAATCTTGTACAAATACCAAATCGTCTCCCAATAATTGTCCCGCTTTGATTTTTATCTCTTCGTTCGCGGAGGCTTCCAGACAGTTTCCTTTCAGAAATCCGGGCCATCCGTTCATGCGAATCAAATTCGGATGAATCCGATCGAGCGTGTCAGTAACAGAATGCACGAATATCGGCTTGGGCAAAAGTTTCGCGAGCATTTCAATTCTCTCAGGAGAATTTTCAAAACACAGATCCATAAATGCATCAGCGATATGGTTTGACCACAAAGAGAGGTTTTCCGAAAACAATACTTCGTGCTTCCTGAAAAAAGGAGAAACAGCAATTTCTTCCTTCTGCAGATCATTGGCAAGAACGGCGAGGATCATGGTTCCGTTCTTTAAGTGGCTGAAACGAACTGTCTGAGAAAACGCAAATCATTTTGTGAATACAGGCGCAGGTCGTTGATGCGATATTTCAGCTGGCAGATCCTTTCCACGCCCATGCCGAATGCAAAGCCGGTATATTTATTCGGATCGATACCAAAATTCTGCAGCATTTTCGGATGAACCATGCCACTGCCGAGAATTTCCACCCAGCCGCTGTGTTTGCAAACATTACATCCTGTTCCGCCACAGATCAGGCAGGTGATATCCATCTCCGCACTGGGTTCTGTAAATGGAAAATAGGATGGGCGAAAGCGGATCTTCACTGTTTTGCCAAACATTTCCTGCACGAAGAAATAAAGCGTCTGTTTGAGATCCGCGAAAGAAACATTTTCGTCTACATATAGACCTTCACATTGCGTAAAAAAACAATGCGCGCGGGCGCTGACAGTTTCGTTTCTGTACACGCGGCCCGGACAAATAATCCGGATGGGTGGTTTTTGTTTTTCCATTACCCGCGCCTGAACACTGCTGGTATGCGTGCGCAGGAGCCAGTCCGGATTTTTATGAATATAAAATGTGTCCTGCATGTCCCTCGCCGGATGATCT
>JABDFX010000002.1:0-655 GCA_013286315.1 Bacteroidota bacterium
ACCATGAAATTGTAGTATGGTCTGCCGGTAGCAAAAGTATATGTCAGATTGAAACCCGCTTTCCAATTGGTAATAAAACGTTTCATAACCAGGGAAGCCGTATGGGTCGCTACAAAATCGGGCGTCAGTTTTGTAGGATAATTCATAAACTCCCTTTTGGTATCGATGTAAGAATAACTGACCCAGTAATCAAAATCCTTGAACGTTTTTTTATCTCTCCAGAACAGATCAATCCCGTCAGCATACCCACTTCCCCCATTATTGTATCCGAAATAATTATAACTGATCGGAACCGTTTTCACCAGGTCTTTATATTTTTTATAATAAGCCTCCAGGCGGAATACCCTGTCCTTCGTCATCTTCTGGTAATTCAGGATGTAATGTGTTGCCTGGGTGAAACCCATTCCCTGTGTATAGAATAACTGCTGGTTATCCGGCTTCTGATAAAAAATTCCATACGCTGCAGAAATTTGGGCATCCTTTCCGGTTTTATAGGCTAGAGAAACACGCGGCGCAATATCCGATTGTTTCAATAAAGATGAATATTCGTAGCGGACACCCAGTTTTGCTGCCAGTTCATTCGTGAGAAAAATATCCGTTTCCGCAAATACTGAAACCAGGTTATCCTTCAGTACTTTCAATGTATCATTATAGG
>JABDFX010000002.1:665-84684 GCA_013286315.1 Bacteroidota bacterium
GGTGAGTGGATTGTAACTGTACCAGTATTCACCGCCAAATCGAATGGCACTCAATCCAAAAAGTTTTTTCTCAAACACGGCTTTACCCTGCGCGAGATTTTGTTTATTGGTAAGTATAAAATTTTTCGGTTTCATCCAATAAACAGAATCAGGAAAATAATGGGGTTGGTTGTGCTGATCCTGTGTCTGCTGTTGTATATTATCAAGGTTCGTGCTGAAACCCGCGCTCAGCATCATTTTCCAGCCATTGTTCAGATTTTCGCGCCAGCTTAAATTATTGTACCAGTTATGGTTTGCCAGATTGAACGCGTTTTTCAGATAAGCACTGTCGATATCCGGTGTTCGGAGACCGAGGTCGTTGTAGGCAAATGTTGTATAGTATTTTATCATGCCCCCGTTCTTCGTTTTGATCCGAAAGTTTGCATCTGCGTTATGATAAGCCGGCAGTCGAAAATAATCGGGCTTCTGACTAACCAGACCAAAGTAAACTGCCACATTCACATAACTGTAACTCATCCCCCAGGAAGATTTTTTATCCTTGGAAAGCTGCTGGGTTCCTACCCCCACAACTATGGGAGAAATGGAGACATCTATTTCGGATCGTTCCGGGAGGTCGATGGATTCAAGTAATACGACGGAAGAAAGTGCTTCGCCATATAATGCCGAATATCCGCCGGTACTGAATACGGTTCCTTTAAAAAGGAACGGTGAAAACCTGCCACGGGTGGAGATATCCGGAACACTTGTATAATAGGGATTATTTACCAGGCCTCCGTCGATGAATTGCTTGGTTTCCTGTCCTGTTCCGCCACGCACAAACAGGCCCTCTTGTTCTCCGACCTGCTGAGTGCCGGGAAGCGTCTTTAGAGCAGCTGTTATATCGGCATTGGAGCCGGCTGTAGTGGCAATATCCAGGGAACTCATGACGGCACCCCTTGTTTTGTCACCGGCTGCGAATGAACCTGCAGAAATGGTAACAGCTTTAAGTTCATTCGGCTCTTCCTTTAGTTGCAGATCCATTTTGACAGATTTGCCTGTTATTTGCAAAGTCACTTCAATGGCGCGGTAACCCACAGAACTCACTTTCAGCGTCTGTAAACCGGTATCTGTGAAGCTGAATGAATATATACCGCTTGAATCAGAAGTGGCCCCATCGAAACTGCCTTTTACACTGATACTGGCCCCCGGAATGGGATGACCCTTTGTGTCCTTTATTCTGCCGGAAATCTGTGTTTGTGAATAGGCCCCTGTATAATATTGAATCATAATCAGCACGAGTCCCATAATCCGGGCTTTTTTGATTTTTGTTAGGAGGTGGCTCGGCGAAAACATTTCTGCAATTTAGAGTTTATTATAAACCGAATACAAATATAAATTAGTTTACAACATAAACCAAATAAACAAAAAAGGCCAGGTTTAGACAAACCCGGCCGTTGTTGATCGTACCCTTTAAAACTAAAACTTCAAATGATATTATAGTATCTAAAAACTATTACTCTTTTTATTCCCACACTCTCATACTCCCATACTCCCATACTCCCATACTTTCCTTTGTTACTTATAAGCAACCAGGTTAACAGGCTCTTTTTGGGGATCCGGAACATCAAATACCAACGACTTGAATAAAAGTCCATACATCCTATCGGCCTTTATTGATCCGGTCTTTCCGGTTTCAGCCCCAAGCCGTACAACCATGGAACTGGAACCCGTATACAAATTATTTACCATGGCGTCTTGCGCAGTCATGGATATACCAGGATAATTTTTTGAAGAACCATCGAACCGTTTACCCTTCAGCAGGGGATCCATTTCGGAACCCTGAATTGATGACGCGAATACAGCCGTAAATGGTTCAAGAGAAAAAAAGTGCATCTTGTAATAGGTCTGAAATTCATGCAATTGCTGTCCGTCGCCGTCAATGTCCAAACCCGAAACAAAGAACTGATTCACTGATATGGGCGTATTCCGTTCCAAATGTTTTACAAATGAAATCTTGAATTCCATCCACCAGGTCTGATGTGCCGGAGCTTTTCCATCGGCGTATCGTATCCGGGGCTGCCAGGCATTATCGTCGCCGGTTCCACTCACACTATCCTGTTCAGGGCCCTGGATATCTGCTGCCGACAATGTCACTTCCGCGCTACTGCGGCCAAGAATTGTAACCAGTGCATCCACGCTCCAGCCAACATTCTCGAAAATATAAACAGCTCCATCCAGACCTTCCGCCGGACATCCTTTGCCGGTTTTTAAAACAGGGTTTTTAAAACTAAGCTCAGGAATCAACGATTGCGCCTGTGCGGCAGCCGTAACAAAAAATATAATAAGAACTGAAGTTATTCTCAGAATAAAACGAGGTTTCGAATTACCATAATCTGTCAGATTCAACTCCTTCATAACTTGTTTTAACCAGGATTATATGACAACCCATAGTAATTGGTCAGAGCAATTCTTCTGAAGGATTGGAAACCTCTATCGAAAAAAAATACAAATAATGATCAGGAAGATTGGAAAGGGAAGTTAGTCAGGAGATTGGTACGGCATCACTGCAAGACAAAGATTGCAAGCGTTTTTCAATAATGCAAGCGTTTTCAAAAAAATAGTACAATTACGCAGGTGATTCCCGCATTATAGAATGGAAGGAAAAAAAAATCCCCGGCTTTTGGGCCGGAGATCTGTATTGACAGCTGGTTTCATCCTTATGAGTGCAATCAGTCCCTCGGGAAATGCATTCCGGAATCGATTTATTTGTATTGAGGTATCAGCTCATTGGCCAACTGGACTATTTTCTTTATCAGTTCATCAGTAAGATTCCCTTTCTTGAATTCAGCCAGTACCTCAGGTAATTTGTTATCCATTTCCATGAGGAAATGTTCTTCAAATGCTTTCACCTTATTTACCCTGACTTCGCGAAGCAGGCCCTGTGTACCCAGATAAATAATCGCCACTTGTTTTTCAACCGCTACCGGTGCATATTGGGGTTGTTTCAGAATTTCAACATTTCTCGCCCCCTTGTCCAGTACCAGCTTCGTACTGGCATCCAGGTCACCTCCGAATTTAGAAAAAGCTTCCATTTCGCGGTAGAGTGCCTGATCCAGTTTCAGTGTACCGGCTACTTTTTTCATGGATTTAATTTGTGCATTACCACCTACCCTGCTAACCGAAATTCCCACATTAATTGCCGGTCGGATACCCGCATTAAATAGATTTCCTTCGAGGAAAATCTGTCCGTCCGTTATCGAAATAACGTTGGTAGGAATATACGCAGATACGTCTCCCGCCTGTGTTTCAATAATTGGGAGCGCCGTGAGTGATCCGCCTCCCTTCACTTTACCCTTCAGTGATTCCGGCAGGTCATTCATATTTTTGGCAACGCCGTCATCCTGGATGATTTTTGCCGCCCGTTCAAGCAACCGGCTATGCAGGTAAAAAACATCGCCGGGATATGCTTCACGACCTGGTGGACGGCGGAGAAGCAGTGAAACTTCCCGGTAAGCAACGGCCTGTTTGGAGAGATCATCAAAGATGATCAGAGCAGGACGGCCCGTATCTCTGAAATATTCTCCGATGGCTGCCCCGGCAAATGGCGCATAGAACTGAAGTGGCGCGGGGTCTGAAGCAGACGCAGCAACGATAACAGTGTAAGGCATAGCGCCGCTTTCATTCAAGGTTTGCATGATACCAGCAACAGTAGATGCTTTCTGCCCTATAGCGACATAAATACAATAAACAGGCTTACCCGCCTTGTAAAATTCCTTCTGATTAATAATGGTGTCAATAGCTATCGCTGTTTTTCCTGTCTGGCGATCGCCAATAATCAATTCGCGTTGTCCCCGGCCAATCGGGATCATGGCGTCAATCGCCTTTATTCCAGTCTGCAAAGGCTCTTTTACCGGTTCGCGGAAGATAACTCCCGGAGCCTTACGTTCGATGGGCATTTCATAGCCTTCTCCAGTCAGGGGACCTTTTCCATCGATGGTTTCACCCAGTGTATTCACTACCCTGCCGAGCATACTTTCATACACTTTGATGGACGCAATTTTTCCGGTACGACGCACTTTTGCACCCTCCTTGATTTCGCCGGAGTCGCCCATGAGAACAACCCCTACGTTGTCTTCTTCCAGGTTTAATGCGATTGCACGAATTCCATTCTCGAATTCAACCAATTCCCCGCTACCCACATTATTCAATCCGAAAACCCGGGCAATGCCATCTCCCACCTGGAGTACTGTTCCAACTTCTTCCATTTCTGTTGTCAAATCGAAAATGCTGATCTGCTGGCGTATAATCGCTGAAATTTCGTCTGGTTTAATTTCTGCCATATATAATTTTTAATTTGGTCTTCTTATTGATTAACGGAACCTGTATATATATTCGTTTGTTAAGAACCGCTTCTTGACTTTGTGCAGATCATAAGCTACACTGGCGTCGATCCTTCTTCCCCTGCCTTCCAGTATGAATCCTCCAATAATATTTTCATTCACAAAGCAAATCAGCTCTACCTCTTTCAAATTGCCATCACGCTTAAGTTTATCGATGAAAACATTTTTCACTTCGTCACTTACCGGGACCGCAGTAGTTAAGGTAATCGTCACGATTTCTTTGTATTCTTTGTACTGCTCTATGAATGCTGCCGCGATTTCAGGAAGATAACTTTCACGGCCTTTTCTGATCAGGAGGTCGTTAAATTTTTGTGTAATCTCACTGGTTAGTCCCGAGCGGATGGCCTGAATTACCTTTAATTTTTTCTCGCTGTTAATGGCCGGGTTGTTCAGGAAGTCAATAAGCACCTTACTACCCTGCATAATGCCCTTTAAATACAAATTATCCAGATACACCTGTTCCAACTGACCACGTTCAATGGAGAGGTCAATGAGGGATTTTGCATATCTGGCAGCAAGTCGGGGGTTTGGCATATTTGGAAAGATTTGATCCCGCTTCAGGCAGGAGATAATTGGGAAATCACACTGGAAATCTCCAATTCAAGAATTTTAATTCAATTTAACTTCTTCAGCAAGTTGTTTAATATACTTCTCCTGTTCCGGCAGGTTGTCCAGCTGACGGCGAAGGATTTTTTCAGAAATTTCAACGACGATCATGCCGATTTCATTTTTTACTTCAATGAGGGCTGCCATTCTTCTCTGTTCAATCATTCCCTGCGCATCTGTAAGAATTTTGTCTGCTGCTATTTTTGCCTGCTCTTTCGCCTCATTTATGATTTTATCCTTTGTATCGCGGGCTTCTTTAAGCATGATGGCCCTTTCTTCACGGGCCTGAGCGAGCAGGGCTTCATTTTCACTTTTCAATTGTGCCATTTCCGCCTTGACGCGTTCAGCTGTTGCCAGCGCATCCGTAATTCCGGATTCCCTGTCCTTTAATCCCTTTACTATTGCCGGCCAGGCATATTTCCCGAGAATAAAAAACACAATGAGGAACGCCAGGAGGGTCCATATCAATAATCCGAATTCGGGGAGAAGTAGTTTCATAACCGGTTATTATTTTTAAAACTGTACTCTTTTCAATTTTAAAATAAACTGTATCCTCCGCCCTTTGCTTTGGATACAGTTATTCGCTTCCAATGATCATAACACCATTGCCAAAAAGCCTACGATGATTGCGAACAAGGCTGCCCCCTCTACAAGAGCAGCTGTCAGAATCATGTTAGCCCTAATGTCGTTTGCAACTTCCGGTTGGCGGGCGATGGCTTCTACAGCCCCCTTACCAATCTGGCCGATACCAATACCTGCTCCGACTGCGGCAAGTCCGGCGCCCACTGCACCACCTGCATTAGCAAGCGGGGAACTGAGCATGATAGTCAATAAATCCATAATCAAGGCTTTATATTAAGTGAAAAAAAACTTATGCGAGCATGGAATCCGCATGCTTTTCATTATGCTGATGTTGTTTGCCTTCTATTGCCTGACCTATAAATACTGCCGTCAGCATGGCAAATATGAAAGCCTGGATAAACGCCACCAGCACTTCGATAAAATAAATGAATATTGTAAATGCCACAGAAAACGGTGCCGTGCCCCAACCCGCATACTTACTCATATTCCCGAAAATAAATATCAGCGAAATCAAACAGATGATAATAATATGACCCGCCACCATGTTTGCAAACAAACGTATAATGAGCGCGAAGGGCTTAATAAATACGCTGATAAACTCAACAGGTACCAGAATAAATTTTACACCCAGCGGAACGTCGGGCGGATTGAAAATATGGACCCAGTAGTGTTTATCCGAGCTGAAAAGAATGACCACAAAGGAAATAATTCCTAGTACAGCGGTGAAGGCAATATTTCCGGTAACATTGGCCGAGCCGGGGATCAACCCAATAATATTATTTATTAAAATGAAGAAGAATATGGTTAAGAGAAAGGGAAGATACTTATCAGAACTCGAACCGAGGTTTGGTTTTGCCACTTCATCCCGAACAAACGTTATAACAGGTTCAAGCAGACTTTGAGATCCTTTAGGTGCCGAAGTAACTCCCTGGCCGAATTTGTATTTTTTTGCAATTACCAGCATCACCCAGGTAAACAAGGCAAGCCCTATTAACATCTGCACCACATTGCGCGTGAGGGAGAGATCATAAATCCTGACCGATGGATCTATAATGCCTTTGTCATCTACGGCCACGATATCCTGCGCGTTGTATTTTGTGGGGTCGAGTTTTAATTCTTCAATCTTTTCACTCGTCAGCATCATATAATTATCGTAATTCTCCTCCCCGTGATGAAACCGGGACGACATAAATGCAGTCAGCCCTCTCTTTTTTGAATAAAGAATTACGGGAAGAGGGATGGATATCGGACGTTTTGAACCATCATCATGCACGATATCGATGATGTGAAAATCATGATTATTCAGCACGTGGCCGAATATGATTTCCTTGGCATTAAAGCTGTTTTTGACCTCTTTATGAGTAGTGCCTTTCTGTGCCAATACCGGGCTGAAAAAAGACACTACAAAAACGCTGAAACCCGCTACCAATAAAGATTTGACCCGTCTTTCGAACATGCGGTATCTAATTTTGCCGCAAAGATATGGGAGTGAGGTCGAATTTCAAGTCAATTTTTGAGTCTGAAGCTCAAATCCTAAAGCATAAAACTTCAGGTTTTTTAAGGTTTTTAAAATTAGCGGCTGGACCCTGCTTCTTATGTGAGTGTAACAAATATATTCCAGGTTTGAGGCTTTGGGTCTTAGTCTTATTAAGCGTTGAGCTTTTCAAATTGCATTTGATGCAATTTGAAATAAAAGCCTTCCTTTTCAATGAGTTCTTCATGGGTGCCCATTTCAAGGATCTCACCCTTGTCGAGCACAATGATTTTATTTGCCTTTCGGATGGTTGACAGACGATGAGCGATTACTATGGAAGTGCGGTCAGCAATCAGTTTTCCAATAGCTTCCTGAATCAGTCTTTCCGATTCGGTGTCTACCGAGGAGGTGGCTTCATCCAGTATGAGTATGGAGGGATTGAACAAGAGAGCCCGAATAAAAGAAAGAAGTTGTCGCTGACCCAGGGAAAGTGTATTACCCCGTTCCATCACGTCATAATCATAACCACCCGGGAGGCGCATTATAAAATCATGCATCCCAATCAGTTTAGCAGCATTTACTACCTTCTCAAAAGGGATTTCCTTGTTTCGCAGGGTAATATTATCGAGCACAGATCCCGAAAAAAGGAACACATCCTGCAATACTACTCCGATGTTTGCTCTTAAAACATCCAGTTTATAGGTTTCAATGGCATGGTCATCAATCAAAATGCTGCCTTTTTGAATAGCATACAGCCGGTTTAGGATACTGATAATGGAGGTTTTTCCGCTGCCTGTATGCCCAACAATAGCCAGCGTCTCTCCCGGCTCAATCCGGAATGAAATATTCTTCAGAACCCAGCGATCATCTGTATAGGCAAAATAAACATGATCAAATATCACCCGACCCCTGAGTTTCATGGGCGCATACTGCCCGTTGTTGGGCATCATATCTGTATTATCCAATACTCTGAAAACACGTTCACTGGCTACCATACCCATCTGCAGGGTGTTGAATTTATCAGCGATCAGCCGCAACGGCCTGAATAGTAAATTGAGGTATAAAAAGAAAGCGATGATTTCACCCGTTAGGGAAGCTGCCTGTTTTTCTGACAGGTGAAGCACTTCACTTGCACCCCACCAGACCAGCAAACCGGTTGAGAATGCCAGCACTATTTCTACGATAGGGAAAAAAACAGAATAAGCAAAAATCGCTTTGATATTTGCATTCCGGTGTTCCTTATTAATTTTTCTGAAACTGTTATACTCTCTTTTTTCCGCAGCAAAAGCCTGCACAATTTGCATTCCTGTAATATGTTCCTGAACAAATGCATTCAGGGCTGCCACTGCATTACGAACACGTATAAACGATTTATTTACAGTTTCCTTAAAAAAATAAGTAGCTACAATCAGAATCGGAAAAGGAATCAGACATATCAGGGTCAGCTGCCAGTTGGACAGAAACATGAAAAGCAAAATGGAAATGATGGACAGCAGATCGGAAACAATCGGAATCAATCCTTCTGAAAATATATCGTTGATGGCTTCAATATCGTTGATTGTACGGGTGGTAAGGGTTCCGATAGGCGTCTTATCGTACTGCGATAGATTCAATGCAAGCACTCTTTTGTAAACAGCGATCCGCAGATCCTTCACAACGGTCTGGCCCAGCCAGGCAGTAATAAATGAAAAATAAAACCTCAGCAGGGTCTCGATCAACAATATTCCGATTTGCAGAATGGTAACATAGGTGATAAGCTGGATCATTCGTTCCCGAATCGTAAGATCGGCGGTGAGCCCTCCATGTATATATGTGTTCACAGTGTACTGAATCAGATAGGGCCGAAGCGGCGAGATCACTGCCAGGAGAATTGACAAAGTAATCGACCCGTAAAACCATTTTTTATAGGGCCTGGTATATTGCAATACCCTTCGCAGCTGGCTAAAATCAAAAATTTTTTTCCTTAAAATGGATGAAGGCATCTAAGAAATAGTAAATATTAAAACGGAAAAAGTAAAAAATCAACTACAGGTCAAAGGTAAGTCGTCTTTACTCTTCTTCTCCCATCGCATTACGATAAGCTTTTATAAAAATAACGCCGAGATTCTTATATGGAGGGATATAATCATCAAAGCGTTCACGGGCAATGGCATCTTTTTTAAATCTTTCTGTCAATCCTTTCCAGATGGGCAGCCAGTCGATATTATTTCCCTCCAGAAGATCCGCGTTGATCGCCTGCAAAATTGGTTCATTCACAGTTTTGGTGCCAACCTGTTTGGAAGAAATGATATGGGCATCCGGACTAATACTGAGTACTTCACTCAGATTATTATAACCGCCACAGGAACCCAGGATCACAATTTTCGCAGATGGCTGGATTTGTTTCAAGGTATAACGCACATGATAACTATGTCCGCGATGAATATAGATGGACGGTTGTAATTTATTATCATACAAATAATCATCCAAATGATGTTGCGCTTTATCATCCGGATCATCCTCACCATATAAAGGACGATTGGCGAAGATCCACACCGGTTTTCCCTTCAGTGACTGTATCGTAATCCATTCTTTGGTTGGATTCAGGGTAACTTTCCATTCCGTCCTATTTAAAAATAGCCGAAGGAAATCCTGATAGGAATTCTGTCCGTCTTTGTCTTCATCCCCATAAAAGAAAACCTGTTGTATGACCCTGCCACTATCGTCTTTCAGGGAATCGTAACTCACTGTATAGACAGGTGGAATACCAAGTTTTGCAGAAAGATCCAGAGCCTGGGACTGGGTGGTATCGGCCGATTCAAAAAGAGCCTCCAGTAAATGATAAATAACCGTACCACGTTTATCGCTATTGAGCAGGTTTCTTTTGTAGTTCCATTTCACTTCATTTAAAACAAATAATGCCAGCTGCGGATTTTTATCGAAAATACTGCTATACGAATCGGCTACATCAACGGCATCTTCTTCATTTGCCCTTTCCAACCCGATAATAAATGCTTTCATAATTGTGGCAGCATTATCCTTGTCCATGGTGCTCAGGAAATAATCCAGTTTATTATAAGCGGCGGCCATTTTGATAAACTTTCTGAAGTAGTCACCATGCATTTCAATAATCAGACTATCTCCCCGGGGAGCTGTCATTTTTTGAAAAATCCGATCATAAACGCCCAGGTAACTTGAAGTATAAATTTCATCCTCACTGAGTACGACGAGATAATACAGTTCCGCCGGGCTCAGGGGATCAAGTATTTTAAAACGGATGGAGGCCGGCTTATCATGCAGTGCATTGATTTCTCGAACAAAAACATCCTTACCCTTATTTTGCAACATGATAGTAAGAGCTTCCATTTCCAATGCCGTATCCTGCAAAGGCGGAAGCATTCTTGCCGCGTAGTCCATACGCGTTTGCACCAACAATTTGTAATAAAGGATATTATCGTCTTTTACCTTATCGATATCAGCGATCGTAATACGGTGATTGATCAGGTTATCGAGAAATGGAAGGTATAATTGCCCACTTTTGCTGGATGCGATTTTACCAACCATCATGATTGAGGAATCGTGGCTGTTCCGGATCCTGTACGAGAGTGCTGAGGTTCCTGATGCGTAATCGTAGAGTTTACGGATATTCTTTTTCCCCCCGATGATTACAAGGCTGTCAGCATATGTCAGCGTGGGATTGGCGCTTAGTATGGTGAAAATTTCATCCGGATGAAGTTCGCAGTATTTGCGTATCAGGATCTCACGTGAGTTTTTTACGCCGGAATTGGGAACGGGCAATAAAAAACAGTCCACCAATATCTTTCCCGTTCCGTAACTGTTTTCTGCGATAACCGTTTCAATACTCATATTTATCCGGTCGTATTGCATCGCTTTCACAAAAGCGTCAAAAAGCGAAGGCGCCATGGAAGGAGGAAAATCCTTTTTCCTGTAATTATTGTTATAGCCCTTGATCATTGCTTCCAACGAACGCAGGTTTTTAATCTTCGTTTGTGCGCTCAGGCTGGAGTCCATTTCTATTTTTTCCTGGAGAAGGTCTACCTGGCGGATCATCACGTCCGCTATCTGGAGATTAACATTGTCATCTTTGGAAGCCTGGATCACCTCATCTGCCTTGCCATCCATAGCCAGTAATCTCTTTTGTTCTTTGTCAATATTGTCGTGCCATAATTTGCGGTCCTGTTGAATCTTGAAAGCCGGACTGGCCGTTTGGGCAAAAACCGGCCTAACCAGTAAGAGGGTTAACGGAATAAGGAGAAAACGGACTATTTTTTTCATATTAAGGCGGTCCAACCCGGTAAGACAAAAATACAGCCAATTTCGGGATGTTCAAGAACAGTTGAGGGATGCGGGTTGACGGTTGACAGTTAACGGTTTTGCTACAGGGTTTATGGTGGAGAATTTATGGAATATTGAGAAATCTTATATTTTAGCCTTAATCTTTGCGCTTTAAAGATTAAGTTTTTCAGAATTCCTGTATTAAAAAATTGTAAACTCCCCCCATTTATCTGTCCTAACGCTATATTTCGATTAGGTTTGCGTAAATTTTTTGTTAATGGATGCCAAAGGCAAGAAAATCCTGATCGCTGATGATGAGCCGGACATCCTTGAAGTTCTTCAATATAACCTTGTTCGGGAAGGATATGAGGTTACCACCGCAAAAGATGGGGATGATGCCCTTTCCAAGGCTAAGTCCACACATCCTGACCTGATCATCCTGGACATTATGATGCCTAAGAAAAGCGGGGTCGAAGTCTGCGAGATTCTGCGAACGCAGCCCATCTTTCACGACACCCTCATTTTAATGCTCACTGCTCTAAATGATGAAGGTTTCCATATTAAGGGCCTGGAAAGTGGGGCGGACGATTATGTAAATAAGCCCGTTAGTCCGAAAGTGATTGTCAGCCGCGTCGGCGCGCTCCTGCGTCGTTCAAATAAAGAATCTGCTGAAAAAACCCTCAAAAGGGGAAATCTGAGTATCGACCCCACAAAATTCGAAGTGCTGGTGGATGAGCGACAGGTTACCCTGGCAAAAAAAGAATTCGAGTTGCTTTATCTCCTGGCTTCCCGCCCGGGAAGAGTATTTTTGCGTAACGAAATCCTGAACCAGGTATGGGGTAATGATGTTATTGTTGGAGACCGCACCATTGATGTGCATATCCGCAAGATCCGTCAGAAACTCGGATTAGACTGCATTACGACCGTAAAAGGGGTGGGTTATAAGTTTGTGAACTAAATGCTCAACACGCAGAATCTTACACCCAGGCAATTATCCGCATTCACGGCTCTTGTTATTTCAGGTTCAGTCGCCGTAGGCGTCTTTTTCCTTAGTTCGAGCTGGAAATATGGTTTGGTTTCCCTGCTCCTGGTCTTCACCGGCTCCTACCTATTGATTCAGTTAATTCTGGAGAAATTTATCTATAGGAAAATCAAACTGATTTACAAATTCATACACCAGACAAAAGCGACGCGGAAAGAAGAAGTTTATTTTAAATATATACTTCCCAAGAAAAGTATTGATGAAGTGCACGAGGATGTGGAGAGATGGGGAAATAAACAAACGGAAGAAATCGAATTGCTGCGGAAAAACGAAGCTTTCCGGAAAGAGTTTTTACAGAATCTATCGCATGAATTTAAAACACCGATTTTCGCCATCCAGGGTTATATAGATACCCTGCTGAACGGTGCCATGGACGATTTGAAAGTGCGTAAGCGATTTCTGGAAAATACGGAGCGGAATGTAGAAAGGCTGGTCAACCTGGTAAATGATCTGGACGAAATTTCGAAGCTGGAAAGAGGAGAACAATTATTGCTTAAGCAGAATTTTGTAGTCCAGGATTTGATCCGTGAAGTTTTTGAATCCCTTTCCATCAATATGCATGAAAAAAATATGCGCACGGGTATAAAAAAAGGTTGTGAATACCCAACTTTGGTTTTTGCCGATAAAGAAAAAATCCGGATGGTGTTGCTGAATCTGGTTGAGAATTCTTCCAAATACGGAAAACAAAACGGTAGCATTACAGCCAGCGTATACAAAACTGATGGCAGACACGTGCTGGTGGAAATAACCGACGACGGGATCGGCATTGAAGAAGAACATCTTCAGCGTATTTTCGAGAGATTCTATCGCACCGACTCTGCAAGAAGCCGGGACAAAGGAGGCACAGGTCTTGGCCTCGCCATTTGCAAACATATTATTGAAGCGCACGATCAGGCCATTCATGTGCGCAGCACACCGGATGTCGGCACATCAATTGGATTTACTTTGGAAGCGAGGAAAGACTAAGGCGGTTGATAGTTGGTAGTTGGCAGTTGGCGGCTGGCAGTAAAATCACTTCCAGTCTTCCATACTTTCAGTCTTCCACACTTTGTTAGATGGTTCTTCCCATAAACGGATCGCTAAATCCTGACTCGCCCGTATCTACCCTGCCAGCATATCTTCGCGTGAATATTTCACTTCCCTCAACGGTGACCGTAAAGTCATACCATCCAAATTGTTTTGAAAGATCGATTGGAATATTGATATTTCCTGATTGATCAGTTGAAGGATTCAGCATTTTTTTCATTGTACCGGTTTTATACACATTATCTGTAATCGACACGGTTAGCGGGTTCCGGCCATCGTTATAAAGTATCAGACTGATATTTCCCGTCAGTTTCAGTTGATCTTTCCCCCCGATCTGATAGACACAGCTGACGTCCATCGAAGGGTCATGCGCCGATCCTTTGTACTCGCGGAAAAAACCATTGGGGCCGTAGACCCTTAAATAATAAATATTATTTTCGAAAGACTCCAGAGGCCAGGAATATTCAACATGGTCAGCCGATCTGACGGCAAAAGCCCATGTTCGAAGATCCCTGAAAACCGTTGATCCATTTACATCCTGGAGATACTTACCAGGTGCATACACATTGAAAGCGGATCCAAGTGTTTTTTTGCCAAATACCAAATTGCCCGACTCAAAACGAATATCAAAAGATTTTTTTCCCGGATTCAGTTTTCCTTCAGCATGTAATTGATAGAAAAGTCCGTTCGATGGCCTGATGCCTATTTCTTGTTGTGGCATATAAGGTGAATCATATGGATTACTTCGAAACAAACTGATTTCCTCTGCATTCAATGCCTTAAAATCATTCGGAAGTTTTTTGAATTTGGCATTATATACAGATTCCATAAAGGGATCTTTCTGCAGAAATTCCAGATTAACTGCCTCATTATTTTCGGCGTTCCTGAAAACAGAAGTAAGATCCCCGCATACGGTTCGACGCCATTCGCTGATGTTAGAGTCCTTTACCGGTTTGTTTGTTTTAAAACTTAGAAATTTTTCCAGGAATTGAACAGTGGAAGTAAGATCGAAGATTTCTGAGTTCACATATCCTCCGCGGCTCCAGGGTGATGCAACAATCAGCGGAACCCGGAAACCCAGGCCTATCGGACTTTCGCGCTGAAAAAGAGCAGTATGCCCTTGTCTTTGTTTAGCTTCAGCCACTTTTACGATTTCCACACTGGTGTCAAGTCCTTCTGAAGCCTTACCCGTTTCGGGATTTCCTGAATCAGGCGCCACGAAAGGAGGCTGATGATCAAAGTATCCATCATTTTCATCGTAGGTAAGTATAAAAATTGTCTTTTTCCAAACTTCCGGATTTTTTGTCAATATATCCATTACCTCCGACACGTACCAGGCTCCATACCAAGCAGAAGACGGATGATCCGATAAGTTTTCCGGTGCGGCCAGCCAGGAAACGGTAGACAGATTCCCTGAATTAACATCCTGTCGAAACTGATACAACAGATCCCCCTTGGGTATTTTAAAATTGCGCTTTACGCCATCATCTTCATAAACGATTTCTTCCAGTGAATGATAGTCCGGATCGTTGATATTAGTAACAAATGCCTTCTGATGCAGACTTTTTTCCCTCCCTGAAAGACTGGCAAATTTATCCTGATTTCCGGATTTCAATTCCTGCATCGCGGCTTCCAGTTGTTTTGTCTTTTCATCAATCGTTAGCTGAAGATTTTTTCTAGCAGAGTCATTCGAAGGAAGTTTCTCCCATTCCTGTTGTAATTCTCTGAGTTCACGCGGAATTGTATCGGTCAGGTTGCGAACCTGAGTCAGATGTTTTCCATGAAGCCGGATATTATACTGCGAAAAAAATTCCAGAGGATTATCCTGAAAATTTGACAACCAGGGATCCTGTTCATCTTTAAACCCGACATCAATACTCAATTCATTCTGATAGAATTTCCAGGATATATTATTTTCCTCCAGTACTTCAGGAAAAGTCTTCCAATGTAATGTCTCATAATCCATATCCTCATTCCACAGATGTGCCATGGAATGTTGATTTTGTTCAGCACGTAAGGTACCGGTCCAGAAAAACAATCTGTTTGGATTGGTGCCGGTTAGTGCTGAACAAAAATGCTGGTCACAAATCGTAAACCCGTCTGCCAGTTCATAATAAAATGGTATATCCTGACGGTTATAATGGCCAAGTGTCAATGGCATATTTGAATACTCTTTAATACTGTTTCTCTTGACATTTAACCACTCGTCGAATCTTCCATCGTTTCGTGCATTTACCTGATTTTCCCAGGAATGCGGTAATGAGCTCATCCAGGTTGCCCTTGTATCTTTTATGTCCAGGTGAAATGGCGCATAGGTTTCGCCTGCCTGATTTGATTGAAGCCATACAGGGTTTCCATTGGGAAGATCAATGGCACGCGGATCATTGAATCCACGAACACCACGTAACTTTCCCAAACTATGGTCAAAAGAACGGTTCTCCTGCATCAGAATCACAATATGCTCGGCATCCTGCCAGGTGGTTCCCGGTTTGGGATCAATGGCAAGGGCTCTTTGAACTGAGGCAGGAATCAGTGCATTCATTCCAGCCATCCCGGATAAGAGCGTTGTTTTTTTTATGAATTCTCTGCGTGTATCCATGGTAACACTGTCGATTGTTTGAAGTTAGCAATATAATAGTCAATTGTTAATTGCTAATAGCTAATCAAACTCATTAACAATTGACAATTGACAATTAACAATTAGGCAATGATTTAGTAATACTGGTTTGCGACTTTTGAAAAACTTCCAGCATGGAAAGACGCAGTCTAGATGTAGTGGTATTATCGGATGTTCATCTCGGAACATATGGTTGCAGGGCAAAGGAACTTCTCAATTACCTGCGCAGTATTCAGCCCGGAATGCTGATATTAAATGGCGACATTATTGACGGCTGGCAATTCAGCAAAAGTTATTTCCCTTCGTTTCATATGCAGGTAGTCCGCGAATTCATGCAGTTCATCACCAATGGCACGCGTGTCGTTTACATCACCGGTAATCACGACGAGATGCTGCGGAAATATACCGATCTGAACATGGGTCATTTCACACTAACGGATAAACTGGTTTTGGAAATTGACCAGCAGATGACCTGGATTTTTCACGGAGATGTGTTTGATAATACCACGAAGGGCGGCGCCCGTTTCATGGCCAAAATGGGCAGTAATGGATATGGCTTGCTCATATTATTTAACCGGATGGTGAATGGGCTGCTGGGCTGGATCGGAAGAGAGAAAGTATCCATTTCGAAAAAAGTTATGGCGGGCGTCAATAAAGCAGTTGCCAAAGTAAATGATCTGGAGCAGATCGCTTCCGAACTGGCGATCAATAAAAAATATGATTATGTGATCTGCGGCCATATCCACCAGCCGGTGATACGGACCGTTGAAAATGCAGCGGGAAAAGTAGTTTATATGAATTCGGGTGATTGGGTAGAACATATGACCGCACTGGAATATGAGAATAAAAGCTGGCGCCTTTTTCAATATGATGCCAATGATTTCCCCACTTCTAACCAACCGGAATCCAGGCAGGCTTTGAATGTCGTGACTGATGATATTATGGTGCATTTCTCACGCTTAACGCCCAACCCGTAAAGTTCTACGCCCAACCCGTAAAGTTCTGCGCCCAACGCCCCTCGTCAGCATTCCCTTTCTTTACAGCATAATTATTCTGTTAACAAATTATGTTCATGCCCATCATCCCGAGAAGTTTATAATTGACTTTCCGCGCTAAGCGTTGGGCGTCGCTCGTTAGGGGTTCTGCATATGTTAAGAAATTATTACCATACCGGATTGGACTCATTCAGGCGCTAATAGCCCTATTTTTACCCAAATTTTTATTATGGCGCTGAATAATATCATGAAGATCTTTATGCCGAAGGACAGGATCTTCTATTCCCTCTTTGAAGAAGTTGCTGCGGGGGTGACAAATATGGGACGCCTATTAAAAACAGTTGTCAGTGAACCGGATATTGATAAAAGAGCAGCCTTGGTTTCCCAGGTAGAGGAACAAGAACATGTGAATGACGACCTTACCCATAAAGTGTTTACTGAACTCGGACGGAATTTTATTACTCCCTTCGATCGCGAAGACATTCATTATCTCGCCAGCGCGCTGGATGATATCTGCGATTATATTTATTCAACCGCAAAAAAAATTAATTTCTATAAAGTAAATCCGAATGATACGGGGATACAGAAACTGGCCGATCTGATCGTCGAAGGGACCATTCAGATCGGACTTGCTGTTAGTGAACTCAGGAATATGCGCGATATGAGAAAAATCACGGATGCACTGGTGAAAATTAACAGCATTGAAAATCAGGCAGACGATGTGTTTGATATGAGTATCGACCGTTTATTTGAAATTGAGCCTGATGCCAAGGAGGTCATTAAAAAAAGAGAAATCTACCAGGTGATGGAAACTGTAACGGACAAATGTGAAGACGCCGCCAATGTGATTGAGACCATCATTATTAAATACGCGTAATGCTCAACGCTTAACGCCAAATCTCCCATTTGTAATGACTTTCCTGGTAATTATCATCATACTAGCCCTGATTTTCGATTATATCAATGGGTTTCATGACGCAGCGAATTCAATAGCTACGATAGTATCCACCAAAGTACTGACCCCTTTCCAGGCTGTTCTATGGGCGGCCTTATTCAACTTCGCCGCATTTTTTATTTCTAAATACCTGATTGGAGAATTCAAAATTGGAAATACAATTGCCAACTCAGTCAATAAGGATTTTATTACACTGGAAGTGATTTTTTCAGGGCTGATTGGTGCCATAGCCTGGAATCTGCTTACCTGGTGGTTTGGCATTCCGTCGAGTTCTTCCCATACCCTGATCGGCGGTTTTATGGGAGCAGCGATTGCGCATGCAGGGGCACTGAGTAAACACGGTCATTCTGTGATCAACTATACAAAAGTGATTCCTACTTTTTTGTTCATATTCCTGGCTCCGATCATCGGGATGGTTATAGGCTATATTATTACGATTTCCATCATCAATATTTGTCGTCACGCCAATCCATACCGGGCGGATAAATGGTTTCGCAAATTGCAGCTGATTTCTTCTGCCCTTTTTAGTCTGGGCCATGGTGGAAATGACGCACAGAAAGTAATGGGTATTATCGGGGCAGCTTTTATTTATTACCAGCATCAGTCAGGTCATAATCTTACTTTCAAACAGTTTGTAGATCATAACACCTGGGTTCCGCTCGCAAGTTTCACCTGTATCGCGTTGGGCACCCTGAGTGGTGGCTGGAAAATCGTCAAGACGATGGGTACACGTATCACAAAAGTTACACCACTGGAAGGTGTCAGCGCAGAAACAGCTGGCGCTATTACATTATTTATAAGCGAGAAACTGGGTATTCCCGTTAGTACCACCCATACCATTGCGGGTTCTATCATGGGTGTGGGCGCCACGAAAAGACTCTCTGCTGTTCGATGGGGAATCACTATCAATCTACTTTGGGCCTGGATCCTCACCATTCCCGTCAGTGCTATTTTCTCCGCAATTGTTTATGGTGTTTTAATGATTTTCAGACACTAATTCTGAGCTTAAGGCGTAAAGCTGAAAGAGTAAAGTTTTTTATAATTGTTGATGAATGAAGTTATAACAATCCCACATTTTCAAATTCTTGCATTTGTTTCGCTTTACGTTTTACGCTTTACACTTTAATCTTAAATCTGTACTTTGCGCCCGTTAAAAACCGGCACATGAAAGGTATCATTCTGGCAGGAGGTTCTGGCACAAGGCTTCATCCGATAACATTTGCCATCAGCAAGCAAATCATGCCGGTTTATGATAAACCGATGATATACTATCCATTGTCAACCCTGATGATGGCCGGCATACGTGAAATCCTGATCATTTCAACACCGCACGACCTGCCCCTTTTTATAAAATTGTTCGGGGATGGTTCGCAATATGGTCTGAAAATAAGTTATGCGGAACAGGCGGTTCCCAATGGCCTTGCCCAGGCATTTGTGATCGGCGCCGATTTTATCGGAAAGGACAGTGTGGCCCTTGTACTTGGCGATAATATTTTTTATGGAACAGGTCTCGGCGACCAACTGGCTGCCAATACCAATCCGGAAGGAGGTATTGTATATGCTTACCATGTAAGCGATCCGGAAAGATACGGCGTAGTTGAATTTGACAATGATAACAACGCGGTTTCAATAGAAGAAAAACCAGATAAACCAAAAAGCAATTTCGCAGTACCCGGACTATACTTTTATAATAATGAAGTGGTATCCATCGCAAAAAATCTGAAACCCAGTCCACGCGGAGAGTACGAAATTACAGATGTAAATAAGGAATATCTGAAAAGAGGTAAATTGAAAGTATCGATTATGGACCGGGGAACTGCCTGGCTGGATACGGGAACATTTGACTCACTGATGCAGGCAACTCAGTTTGTTCATGTAATAGAACAAAGACAGGGCATCAAAATCGCTTGTATTGAAGAAATTGCATACCGGAAAAAATTCATAACAAAAGAGCAGGTGAGAGCCATAGCCCAGCCTTTGCTCAAAAGCGGTTACGGACAATACCTGCTGGATATCATCAAACATCCATAATGATGGAATAATCATGAAAAAAATTCTTGTAACAGGCGGCTGTGGTTACATCGGGTCTCATACCATTGTAGATCTTATTGAAAACGGCTTCGACGTTATCTGCATCGACAATAATTCAAGATCCAATCCCCGTATACTGGAAGGCGTTCAAAAGATTACAGGGAAAAAGATCAAAAACTATAAAGTGGACCTCTGCAACCTGGATGACAGCTTTGCCATCTTTCATGAGAACCCTGATATTGCCGGAATCGTGCATTTCGCAGCTTTTAAATCTGTAGGCGAATCAGTTGAAAACCCACTTATGTATTTTGAAAATAACCTGATGTCGCTGATCAACCTGTTGAAATGCGTCCAGGAATTCAATATCGCCAATTTCGTTTTTTCTTCCTCCTGCACGGTATATGGTAATACAACTGAAATTCCGGTCACTGAAACAACAGCCCCGAGACCCGCCGAATCTCCCTATGGATACACCAAACAAATGGGGGAACAGATCATCAATGAATTTTCAAAATCTTCTGACTCAAAATGTATCTTACTCCGGTATTTTAATCCAGTGGGCGCTCATCCATCCGGTTTGATTGGGGAATTGCCCATTGGTCGGCCATCCAACCTGGTTCCGGCTATTACCCAAACAGCTATCGGAAAACTTCCGCAGATGCAGGTGTATGGCGACGATTACCCAACACGAGACGGCTCCTGCATTCGTGATTATATACATGTATCTGATATCGCACACGCACATACACTCGCCCTGACATATATGTTAAAAGGAAAAATCAATAGCCATTGTGAAGTCTATAATCTCGGAAGCGGCAATGGAACAACGGTACTGGAAGCCATTCATGCATTTGAAAAAATCAGTGGTTTCCCGCTCAATTATATTATCGGTCCACGCCGGCCGGGCGATGTGGTTTCAATATATGCAAACAACGATCTCGCAAGAAATGTACTGGGCTGGATTCCAAAATATTCACTGGAAGATATGCTGTCAACTGCCTGGAGATGGGAACAGAAAATTAAAATGGATGAGTCTTTTTATAATAGTAAATTTTCAGAATTGAATTGATTCTGAAATGCATTCAATCAACAAAATATGATCACTGTAACAGGACAAAAAGATACCCGTAGCGGATTCGGGGACGGAATAGTGGAAGTTGCCAGAAAAAATCCGAATATCGTAGCCCTCACTGCAGACCTGGCCGGTTCCCTTAAACTGAACCAATTCATTAAAGAATTTCCTGAGCGTTTTTTCCAGTGTGGAATTGCTGAAGCCAACATGATCGGGGTGGCATCCGGTATGACCATCGGAGGCAAAATTCCTTTCACCACCACCTTTGCAAATTTTTCAACCGGGCGCGTGTATGACCAGATACGGCAATCCGTCGCTTATTCCGGTAAAAATGTGAAAATCTGTGCATCTCATGCAGGCCTGACGCTCGGTGAAGACGGTGCCACACACCAGATTCTCGAAGATATCGGCATGATGAAGATGCTCCCCGGGATGACCGTTATTGTACCCTGTGATTATGCACAGACAAAGGCCGCAACAATTGCCATTACCGAGCTTCAGGGACCTGTTTACCTGCGTTTCGGCAGACCGGTCTGGCCGATTTTTACCTCGGAAATGGAATTTAAAATCGGAAAAGCCCAGGTGTTTATGGAAGGAAAAGATGTTTCTATTTTCGCCTGTGGACATCTCGTATGGATTGCTTTGGAAGCGGAGAAGATTTTGAAAGAAAAAGGAATATCCGCAGAAATAATAAATATTCATACTATTAAACCCCTGGATTCGGAAAGTATCCTGAAATCCATTCGTAAAACAGGTTGTGCCGTGACTGCAGAAGAACATAATATTATTGGGGGACTGGGGGACAGCATCGCACAAACTGCCTCAAAAGGCAATCCGATCCCCATTGAATATGTGGGAACAAACGATACATTCGGGGAAAGCGGAACGCCGGTACAGCTACTGGCAAAATACGGACTGGATGCTGCACATATTGTGACTGCTGCTGAGAAAGTGATTGCCAGGAAAAATAAATAATTCATAATCCAGTTTTAGACTTAAAATCCAGATCCCGAATGGCGGAACAGAGAACGGATACGGAACTACTGGCTTTATTTCGAGAACCAGCTACTAAGGAAAAAGCTTTCACTGAGATTGTAAAAAAATACCAGGAAAGGCTTTATTGGCATATTCGTCGTATGCTCGTGGACCATGAGGATTCCAATGATGTGATGCAGAATGTGTTTATCCGGGTCTGGAATGCCCTGTCGGGCTTCCGGGAGGACGCCCAGCTTTATACCTGGCTATACCGGATCGCCACCAATGAATGCCTTACATTCATCGAGCAACAGAAAAAGAAAGCCACCACTTCCCTCAGTGATGTTGAATCAGGTCTTAGTAACAAAATCCGGGCAGATAAAGATTTTGACGCAAATAAACTGGAGTGGAAATTGCAGCTGGCCATTCAGCAACTGCCTGAAAAACAAAGAGTTGTGTTTAGTTTGCGGTACTATGATGACATGCCATACGAGGAAATGAGCCGGGTATTGGACACATCAGCCGGGGCCCTGAAAGCATCCTATCACCATGCAGCTAAAAAAATTGAAGATTTTATATTGAATCATTAAACTTTGATCACCTGACGGGGTCTTATTGACGCAATGGAAAGCCCAAATGAAATATTAACAGAATTATTGGAAATCGCTCCCTATTTAGGAAGGACCGGCGCTTTAAAAACTCCCTATGTTGTTCCCATGGGGTACTTTGAAGATTTTGCCGATATACTAATGTATCGGATAAGATTTGAAGCCGACCTTTTTGGAGAACTAAACAGCGTTTCAACCTCGGAGGAGATCGCGGAGATTTCCCCGCTGCTGGCCGGACTAAAAAATAAGAATCCATACCAGGTTCCCGTAGGATATTTCGAAGGCCTGAACGTAAGGGATCAGATTACAGAAAATGTTCCTTCGAAATTAACCGCATTAGTGCATACCAATAAACCGAAAAAGATTTCCATCCCGATGAGGATTGTTCGCTATGCAGCGGCTGCCTGCATCGTGGGCATGATTGGAATTACGACATTCAATTTAACTAATCACCAGATTCTGGATCCGATCAATGGATTGACAACAGTCAGTGATCAGGATATGGCTAATTTTCTGGATATAGATGACATTCACTGGACTCCGGATAATCCATCCGATTTGCAAACTGCCACTGTTGATTTGAGTGATAACGATATTCATGATCTGTTAAGCAGTGTACCGGATGTGGAGCTTGAGCAATATTCTCTTTTATTGCCGGAACAAAAACCATCCGTAAATTGATCCCTAATGAAGAGATTTTTATTTTTAGTTAGTTTTGCTTTTTCTTTTTTGATGGGCGTGGCACAAAATGGGAACCGGCTTGAGGCACTCAAGATTGCATATATCACAAAGAGACTGGATCTGAGTCCGGAAGAAGCCCAAAAATTCTGGCCGATATACAATCAATATGCAGAAGAACTGAAGAGGGCGAGACAAGATGCTATTCATAACAATAAAAGTGAGATCGAACTGGATGAGTCTCTGCTCAACATTCGAAAGAAATACAGTGTACAATTCGGCCAGGCAATTTCTCCCCAGAAAATAGATATCTTTTTTAAATCCGAAAAACAATTTGGTGCTTACGTTCAGAAAGAAATGGAACAAAGACAATTGAAAAACCAGCGAAGGTTACAGGAAGCGCCGTAAAGCTTAAAGCACTAAGCTTAAAACTAATAGTTAATTCCGTCTTTCAATTTTTAGTGTTTAATGAAGCAGGTTATATTGCGGCCTGATTATTCAATCTAAAATCCTGCATGAGAAAATTACTACACGCGGCATTTCTTCTTTTGACAGGAATCGTACATGCACAGGACAGTCCCAAACGGGTTTTGCCCGATACGATGCAGTATATGATACCGGGCAGAACCAACCATCCAGATCAGCTGAAGAAACCGTATATCATCCTGATTTCAGCCGATGGTTTCCGTTATGACCTGGCTGATAAATACCAGGCAAAAAATCTGATCCGCCTAAGGACCTCCGGAGTAAGAGCAGATTATATGCTACCCGTATTCCCTTCCCTGACTTTTCCAAACCATTATAGTATTGCAACCGGCGATTATCCTTCACATAATGGAATCGTGGACAATAATTTTTATGACCCGGCGAAGAATCTGGTTTACCGGATGAGCAATAAGAAAGGGGTGGAAGACAGTTCCTGGTATGGTGGAACACCTCTATGGGTTCTGGCAGAAAACCAGGGTATGCTTTCAGCAAGTTTTTATTGGGTAGGCGCTGAAGCAGCGATCCGAGGAGTGAGGCCGACATATTATTATAAATTTAATAGCCTGATCACGATGAACGACCGTATCCGATATGTTCGCAACTGGCTCTCATTACCCGAGGACATACGACCTCACCTGATCACTTTTTATATTCCGGATGTAGACCACGAAGAGCATTTACATGGCGTAGATTCGAAACAGGTGGAAGAGGCTGTTCATTATGTAGATCGTTCCATAGCCCACTTAGTCAGCACCATCGATTCGTTAAACCTTCCGGTGAGTTATATTTTTCTGTCTGATCATGGCATGGTTGAAATCGATACTCTGCATACATTAACACTACCAAAAGCAATTGATACCAGCCGGTTTATTATCATGAATTCGCAGGCCATCGTGCATATGTATGCGAAGAATCCGGAAGATATATTACCAGCATACAAAATTTTGGAATCTGCGGCGAAGGATTATGAAGTCTATCTGGCCACTAAAATGCCGGCACGATGGCATTATAGTAAAAAGGTTGACCGCTTTAATCGGATCGGGGATATTATCCTGGTTAGTCACCCACCGAATGTGTTTAATCTGACCAGCCGGCACTTGGATCCGGCTACTCATGGTTTTGACCCGGCACTCCCGGTGATGCATGCTACATTCTATGCATGGGGAGCCGCCTTTAAAGAGAACCTGAAGATTCGGGGATTTGAGAATATTCACATATATCCGCTAATAGCGTATATCCTGCAACTGAAGGTAACGGAACCGGTAGATGGGGATCTGAAAGTATTAAAGCCGATCATTCGCTAATAGGGCTAAAATCCCTTTCAACATCGGTTAAAAAAGTAGGATAACGTGCACTTTACATTTCCGAATGGGGTTAATTCCCGATTTGGGAAACTCCGGACAAGTAACAAAGTATTGAACGATCTATAATAGATTTCAGCGCGTCCAAACTGGATTTTTAATATCATGATAGAAAAGAAAGGTCCAACCTTCCTTTTGTCCCTGATGCCACCATTTTTGACGCAAATCCATGCATTTCTTCCCATCATAATCATACTTGGCAACAAAACGGTTCTTCATCTGGTTCAACTGTGGAGCTACATCACCCCCAAAAAAAGCATGTTCTCCTTCGGTTTCAATATGGAATACCTGGTGGAAGGGACAATGACCACCGGTCAGTTCGTACCGGATATAGCTGTCAATCAGGCCGTTTCCTTCAAGCTTAACAAGATTGGAAAGATTTTCAAGAAATGTAAATGATTCAGGTTCGTAGCTGGGATATCCTTTTTCAATTGCATACTCCAGTTCGCGCTGTTGAACATAATAGATGGCCTGGGGAAAAGATGCCACCCGCGTCCCGTCAGCAAGATTTTGACCCGCACCGTTTACATGGTCTTTGTGCAGATGACTTAATAAAACCTTTGTAACTGAATCCGGATTCACACCAGCATTACGGATGAGTTCGTGGATTTGCAGTGAACTGTCCTGTTTAAAACCCAAACCAGTATCCAACAGCAAAACGTCATTTTCCGTTATTACAAGGAAAGGTTGAATCTCAACCAGCAGACTACCTGTTGCCCGTTTTTGTAAATCGTCTTTTGCCGGATCAAATGGAAGAAAATCTTTGGTCTTATCTACTGTGAATGCTCCTTCTGACAATGGGATGATCCTCATGGAGCAAATATAGTATAGGAGTATAAGAGTATAGGAGTGGATACAATCACTCTTATACTCCTATACTCTTACACTCTTACACTATCTTAAAACCATCTGCCGGTCTGCATCCAGGCGTGCGAGAATAAATAACATAACACTGAAAGTGAGTAACGAAGTACCACCATAACTGACAAACGGAAGTGGAATTCCAATTACGGGAGCAAGGCCGATCGTCATACATACGTTGATGGAAATATGGAAGAAGAACACGGACGCTACTCCATAGGCATAGGCGCGACTGAACACCGATCTCTGTCTCTCGGCGATGGTTACGATCCGTAAGAGAAGTATGATATAAATACTGAGGAATACCACGCTGCCAAGAAATCCAAATCCCTCCCCGATTGTACAGAAAATAAAATCTGTTCGCTGCTCCGGAACAAAATCATAACGGGTCTGGGTTCCTTTTAAAAGACCCTTACCGAGCAATCCGCCATTACTGATCGCAATCTTGGATTGCTTCACATTGTAGTCCCCGTTATCTTTCTTTTTGCCGACCGATTTTTCTTCAATTTCTTTTGCGGCAGCCTCGTTTTTCGGCACATAATCCTTACCTATCGCATCATAAATACGTTTCACCTGGTAGGGCTGGAAAACGTGATCGAAAACAAAAGGAACCATAAAGCGCTGAACTCCTACACAAACAAACCATATACTGATAATGGCAATGAGAACCGTGCGCTGCCTTTTTATTTTACTTCTGAGGAAATATATAAAGAGCCCGGCAATCGCCGTCAAAATCAGGGCGAGTACATTCGGATCCAGCAATAGGGTAGCGACAACAAGTACAGCGAAAGAAAATCCGATAATAAGCACCAATGGTGGTAATCCTTCCCGAAACATCACCAGAAAAAAAGAAAAATATACCAGCGCGAGACCGGTTTCCTTTTGCATGATGGATAGTGCAGCGGGTACAAGCGCAATAACAACGGCAATCAATTGGGAACGCGGTTTGGAGAAATTCGTTTCCACGCGTGACAGATATTTCGCCAGCGCCAGGTTCACAAAAATCTTACATACATCCGCCGGCTGTATTTGAACAGCAGATCCAAGTTTGATGATGGAAGAAGTTCCTTTGATATTGGAGTGAAATGGAAATACCAACAACATGAGTAATATGCCGAAGGCATACCAAAGATTTGCAGTCGCTGTAAAAAACTTACTATCTGTTAAGAGGATAAAAATTCCGGCAATTCCACTGATCACAAAAAACAAAGACTGGCGGCTATAATCTGTTTTGAGCGAAAGAAATCCCTGTAACACATTATCTCCATCGTGATAGGTCGCGGAAAAAATACTCATGACACCAATGGCGGACAGAATAAACCAGAGCCAGATCAGCGACTTGTCAGCGCCGCTGGCAATATATGAATTGCGTTCGTTCATGGCGACTGATTTGTACTGCTGTCTTTCTGGACAACCGGTTTATCTTTTGGTTTCAATGCTGCCGTATCAAATATTTTCTTAATGATTATTTTTTTAGGCTTCCCCGAAGTATCTGATTTACCATAGGTGGCCGAATCCATAGGCTTACGTTTTGATGTGTCCGATATAACTGTTTTGATTTGTGGTCTCGGACCGAATGGAATGGTTATATGTGCCGTTGCCTTGTGTATGGTATCCAATAGTTCCCTGCGCAGTAATGGATCCTTGAATTTCACCCAGCGCGTACTGTCGCCTGATTGTGCCGCCCAAAGCGAAGCCCTGATAGAATCGGTTATGAATTGCAGCCTTACAAGATATCCCGGCATCAGATTCGTATTCGCAATATCTGTTGCGAGTTTAACACGTGCGGCCGTTAAAGTATCACGGAGATATTTTTCAACAAGCAGGCTACCGATACGTCCGGCCCATGTAGCACCAAACCCCGCGTTCTGAATTACCACAGCCACTGCAATCTGCGGATCTTCGCGAGGAGCAAAACAAACAAACATTGAATTATTATTCAGTTTGGTTCTTTTCCCCTCCAATGATAAATAGTTTTCTGCAGTACCCGTTTTCGCGCACATATTAATTCCATCGATCCGGGCAATGCGGGCGGTACCCACTTCGGTTACATCCTGCATGCCGCTGATAACTGTTTCATAATCGTCATTTGATATATGAGTAAGTACTTCATGTTTTACGATAAATTTATCCAGTACGCTGTCATCGGCTGAATGTCCTTCCACTTTTTGAACGAAATGCGGAGTATAGAAATATCCTTTGTTGGCCACGATACACATGGCATTAGCCATTTGTAAAGGCGTTACGAGCATTTTATCCTGCCCTATACCAAGCGTCGTCATGGTACAGGAATTCCACGATCCATGATATTCCTTATCGTAAGCCAACGTATCAGGAATATTGCCACCATCCTCACTGGGTAAATCAACGCCTATCCGATGTCCAAGACCAAATCTGTTCATATAGGACTTCCATGTTTGAAGTCCGTCGCGTGGGTTACCAATTTTTTTGTTATCGACCGTTAAACGGAATGTATTGCAAAAAAAAGAGTTACAGGAATGTGCAATCGCCAGTCTCAGATTCGCTGCGTGTCCGGCCCAGTTTTCCAGACATTTTACTGGATGCTTGCAGGCGAGATATACACCCAGGCAGGGATAACCGCTGGCCTGTGTAATCACGCCTTCATCCAGTCCCACAAGTGCTCCCAGGGGTTTATATGTTGAGCCGGGAGGATAAAGTCCTTTGATGGCGCGGTTCAGCAAAGGAGCCCTGACATCCAGCGCAAGCTGTCCATAGTTTTTTTGTTTATCCGGTCCGGTGAGCGAATTGGGATCGTAATCCGGACCCGAAGCCATAGCCAGGATACCTCCAGTTTTTGGTTCAATGGCAACCACGGCGCCAATCTTGTATGACATTAATTTCTCCGCGAGCTGCTGCAATTCGATATCCAGTGAGGAATGCAAATTTCTTCCGGCGATTGCAGGGGTGTCGAGCCCACGGTCCTGATAATGACCGACGAGACGATTTTTATTATCCTTGATCCAGTATTCAATTCCCCGCTGACCCATGAGCTGTTTTTCATAGAATTGCTCCAGTCCACTTCTTCCCACATAGTCACCCAGCTGGTAATAATAATTCGAACGGCGTAAAATATTGGAATCCACTTCACCAACATACCCCATGATATGGGCTGCTGCGTCATAGGGATACACGCGCACGGGTCGCTCCTGTAAATTGAATCCGGGGAAGCGCCAGATATTTTCTTCCAGTTTTGCATACAGATCCGGGGCCAGCAGATCGTCAAATATAGAAGGTCGGAACGGGCCGTTTTTTATTTTTGCATCCAGGATGCGTGATCGGAATTCCTCAGCATCTATTTCCAGGAGCTGGCAGAAAAAAGTGGTATCGATGGTTTTAACTTGTGAAGGGGTAACCATCAGGTCATACAAAATAGTATTGTTGAGGATGGCTCGCTGACGGTGGTCGTATATAATACCGCGCGTAGGATAAACTCTTTTGGGGAACAGGGCATTTTCCTGAGCCATTTTTTTATACTTGTCGGAAAATATCTGCAGGTTAAAGAGTTGTGCAAAGATCACCAGGAACATCCCACCGAAGATGAGGCGTATGATATTACTGCGTGATTGATTAAAAACAGGCATCTCAGGATATTGGCGTTAATTTAAACCGTATTTGTTCTGAACTTCTCCTTTCTGAAGAATAACAGTTCCGTCAGCAGGATCAGCAGCATACTGATCGCGGTGGTTGCTATTACTTTACCTATAAAATACAAAAAAGATCCGAAACTCATCCACTCCAGGAAAACAAGGTACCCATGATGAAATACAGTAAGTACAAATACATAAGTGAAATAGGGAGCCCAGCCCATACTTGTAATCGAAGGGGATAAATAATTCTTGTCTGCTCCTTCCTGCGATATCAGCATATTCACCACAAAAGGCCTCAGGTAAGCGATCAGTACACAGGCAGCGGCGTGCAGTCCCGGCGTATGCATGAAATAATCCAGGCTTAGGCCGAACAAAAAAGCAACCGCCATTAATGAGGCGCGGCTCATACTAAAGGGCAGCCACAATATATACAGATAATATAAGTATGGTGTGATAAACCTGTGCAGGGGCGGCATCTGAAAAAGGATGAACACCTGAACAAAAATGAACAGCACAAACCGGATTATATTTTTCAGCAGTTCGCTCATTGGAATTTTTTTCGCGTGGAATCCTCCAGTCGCCTTTGTTCTAATAACTGTGCGTTGGCAATTACATACACATATTCGATATTGAAAAAATTGGTGGCAGGTTTGACTTTCAACGTATAGAAATTACTGCTTTTATCATCCACTATCTCGGCTATGGTTCCTGCCATCAGATTGCCCGGAAACAGGGAAGAAGTCGGACTGGTCACAATAGAATCCCCCACCTGTACTTTGGCAGATTTCGGAATATCCTTCAGTGTTACAAACATCGGACTTACCCCATCCCATTCAATGGTTCCCCTTTCTCCGCCATTTTTTATTTTTACGACTACTTTGTATTGCCTGTGTAAAAGTGTCATCACACTGGCATAATTATCACTCACATTAACCACCGTTCCCACAATTCCCTGCGGACTCACCACGCCCATATTTGGACGAACATCCTGCAATAAACCGCGGTGGATAGTTATAAAATTAAGCTGTGTATTCACGGTGCTGCCAACCACTTTAGCTCCCAGCCATGTATATTTTCGTATCTGGCTGATGGAATCAGCCTGAACCGTATCCATCACAATCTTTTCGTTCCCATCGGGTCTTTCAAAATTTTCTTTGAGCAACTGATTCAGGCGGGTGTTTTCCGCCGCGAGCTGTTCATTGATTTTTTTCAGGCGAAAATAATATTCCACTTTGCTGTACCGCTGATTGATACTGCCTGTAATTTCACCGGCCACATTCATCAAGGCGGCTTCATGATATTTATTATATCGAAAAAGAAAACTGAGTGCGGTTATTTGCAATAGCAAAAAGAATAGAAAATTCGCATACTTTCGAATGAATAGAATAACATTACGCACGGGTGCTTTATGATTTTAGGTTGCTGTTATAAAGCAAAAAAGGAAAAAGTAAAAAGGAAAAAGATTGCAGTCGATCTCTCCACTTTTTACTTTTTAATTTTTTACTTTTTACTTTTTACTCTTCTATCGCATCACAAACGGATACCTGTCGTAATTCTTCAGAGAAATCCCCGTTCCCCTTACAACACTTTTTAACGGATCGTCGGCAATATGAACGGGAAGTTTAATTTTCTGGCTGAGTCTTTTATCCAGACCCCTGAGCAGAGCGCCTCCTCCTGTAAGATATAGCCCGCGGCGATAAATATCTCCGGCCAGTTCAGGCGGGGTTGTTTCGAGCGCTTTCAGAATGGCTTCTTCTATTTTGAAAATACTTTTATCCAGGGCTTCAGCTATTTCCTGGTAACTCACCAGGATCTGTTTGGGAATACCGGTAACCAGGTCACGACCATTCACCGGAATATCATCCGGCGGATTGTCCAGATCTTTCAATGCGGCGCCGATTTGAATTTTAATTTGTTCTGCCGTTCGTTCACCGATGAGTAAACTGTGGTACCTGCGCAGCGCTTCCATGATATCAGCCGTAAATTCATCTCCCGCAATACGAATACTCTGATCACAAACGATACCTGCTAAGGCGATTACAGTGATTCCCGTAGTTCCTCCGCCGATATCGATAATCATATTTCCCACGGGTTCTTCCACATCTATACCAATACCCAGAGCAGCAGCCATGGGTTCATGAATCAGATAAACTTCTTTGGCGCCGGCCTGTTCCGCACTATCACGAACGGCTCTTTTTTCCACTTCAGTAATACTGGAGGGAATACAGATCATCATGCGCCAACTAGGAGGGAAAAGAGGCTTTTTGGGATAGATCATCTTGATCATCTCGCGGATCATAAGCTCTGCAGCGTTAAAATCGGCAATTACCCCATCTTTCAAGGGTCTGACGGTCCGGATGCTCTCATGCGTCTTTTCATGCATCATCAGGGCCCGTTTCCCGACAGCCAGTACCGTCTTTGGGTTATTCCGGTCAAGGGCAACTATACTGGGTTCGTTAACTACGATCTCGTCATTGTGTATGATCAGGGTATTAGCTGTCCCCAGATCCATGGCAATCTCTTGCGTCAGGAAATTGAATAATCCCATTTTAAAAGGTCAGATTTATATTCTGTTACGATGCATGCAAAATTGACGGAAATAATCGGAATTAACAAAGTGAACATTAATCTCCGTCATCCTGCACTGAACGCTATTTTCACGAGGATATTTCTTAAAATCAACAGTTTATTATCAAGTACGCCGTTGGGGTTGGACGTTGAGCGTTGATCGTTGGTCGTAAATGTATTATAAAAATCCCCGCTCTAATTCGACGAAAATGCGTCAAAAAACGGTTTATCTGCCTGGCGGCAACCCGCCTGATCGATCAATTGAGCAACGCCCAAGGGCCAACATTTAAAGGAATTCATAACCGATATCCCTCCTGAAATACATTCCGTCGAAGTCAATGTGGGTCAATACCGTCATCGACTTGCGTATGGCATCCTGTAGCGACCCCGCATAAGAAGTAACACAGAGCACTCGGCCACCATTGGTAAGTACCTGGCCGTTGTCGAGCTGGGTTCCGGAATGAAATACAAGACTGTCCTCGTATTTTTCATCAAGCCCCTTAATCACAAAACCCTTTTCATAGCTGCCCGGATAACCGCGACTTACAGCAACCATAGTTGCCGCTGCAAGAGAATCTATCTGAATGGTTTTTTCGTTCAGCTTTTTGTCGGCCACTGCCTTTAAAAGGTCCACCAGATCGTTTTTAAGGCGTGGAATAATCACTTCCGTTTCAGGATCCCCCAATCGGCAATTATATTCGATCACCATGGGTTCTATGCCCACTTTGATCAGGCCTATAAAAATAAATCCACGGTATTCAATACCATCAGATTTCAGCCCTTTGATCGTCGGATCAATGATCCTTTCCTTCACTTTCAACATGAATTCGGAATCAGCAAAAGGAACAGGACTTACAGCCCCCATTCCGCCCGTATTCGGACCCTTGTCTCCTTCACCGATTTTTTTATAATCCTTTGCCTCCGGCAGAAGCACATAGTGATCCCCGTCAGTTAGTACGAAAACCGAAAGTTCAATACCATCCAGGAATTCTTCCACGACGATTCTGTGACCTGCTTCGCCAAATTTATCCTGTTGAAGCATGAGTTCGAATTCAGCCATGGCTTCAATATGACTCTGGCATATAATAACACCTTTACCCGCAGCCAGACCATCGGCTTTTAAAACTACAGGCAGGCTATGAGTTTTTACATATTCTGACCCCTCAGAAAAATGATCTGTATCAAATTCTTTGTATTTGGCTGTGGGAATACCGTGTTTCAACATAAACTGTTTGGAAAAAGCCTTGCTGCCTTCCAATCTCGCTGCCGACGCATTCGGACCGATTACCGGTATGTGACTGAGTGATCTGTCATTGACAAAATAGTCTACGATTCCTTTCACCAGCGGCTCTTCGGGTCCGACGAGCACCAGGCTGATCTTATTTTCCAGGCAGGCCTTGCCAATGGCGACAAAATCTGTGGGGTCCAGCTGTATATTCTTCCCAAATGCCGAAGTACCTGCATTGCCCGGGGCTATAAATAAAGCCGTACAGGATTTGCTTTGTGAAATCTTCCAGGCCAGAGCATGTTCTCTTCCTCCTCCTCCAAGTATTAAAATGTGCATAGGTAGTTTTGATTAGGCCCGAAATTCACGATTCATACTCATATCATAAAAATAATTTTATACGCAGGGAAATCTCTTCTGCTTTTTCATGCATAAATTAATCTTACATTAGGCGACTCAATTATTTTTTAAAGAAATCAGGCACACATGAACACTGCGCTCCCCCAGAAAGGTCATCCCCGTGGATTATATGTTTTATTTTTTACTGAAATGTGGGAGCGGTTTGGTTATTATCTGATGGTGGGTATTCTCTATCTCTTCCTCCATGACACCGTCGCAAACGGAGGCCGTGGATTGGATGTGAGCATGGCTGCAGATATTACCGGATCATACATTGCACTCGTTTACCTTACGCCCTTTATTGGAGGACTGATTGCTGACAGATATATCGGTTACCGGGTGTCTATTTTTTTGGGAGGATCCCTGATGGCGCTTGGATATTTTCTGATGTCAGTGCCAAATAGTGGAGGACTTTTGTATGCTGCACTGGCCTGTGTGATAGTAGGTAATGGATTTTTTAAGCCGAATATCAGTACGCTGCTGGGCAATATTTATAACAAGGAAGAACTAAAGCCCAAGAAAGACATCGCCTATAATATTTTTTACATGGGGATCAACATCGGTGCATTGGTCTGTAATTTTGTGGCAGCCTTCCTGCGAAATAATTATTCCTGGGGATATGCTTTCTCGGCAGCAGGATTCGGTATGATTCTGAGCTTAATCATATTCGCTTCCGGTCAGAAATTTGTTAAACACGCTGATGTGATCAAGCCGGTCCACAAAGAGGATATGGCTTTCTCAAAAATCATTTCTGTTGTATTCCTGCCAGCGATTGCAGCAGGAATTATCGGATGGTTTATACCTGGGAATATATTTGGTTCGGATTCCAACGACGCATTTCTCTTTGCATGTGTACCCATCATCATATTTTATTTTATGGTCTGGTACCGTTGTAGCGGATTTGACAGAAAAAGAATCGCCACTCTGTTTACACTTTTTGGCGTAGCTATCATTTTCTGGAATATTTATAATCAGAATGCTACTTCACTGACGATCTGGGCTGACAGTTATACAAAACGGGAAGTTCCCAGAGCCATCGAACCTCTGTTAAAACCTTTTAAATTTACTCAGGAGGTAAACACAAACCAAAAGGAAGTACCTGTACTGGATTATCATTTTCACGCAAAGACTGATGCAAATGGAAAGGTGATAACTGAGCAGGGTGTAGATCCTTATCTGCATAATATTCCCAAAAATGAATGGCCTGCCGAGGGTGAAAATCTAAAATTGATTTCCACCGAAATTTATCAGTCCATCAATCCATTCTGGATCATTCTGCTCACACCAGTGATTGTTGGGTTGTTCGGATTTTTGAAATCGCGGGGGAAGGAAATGTCAACGCCTTCAAAATTTGCCTGGGGGACTATTATTGCTGGCATATCATCCCTAATCATGGTTATAGCGGCACTTTCCGTCAACATCTATGAGCATAAAGTTTCTTCGGCCTGGATCATCGGCAGCTATGGTGTATTTACGATCAGCGAGTTGTTTGTAAGTCCCGTGGGCTTGTCATTGGTTTCTAAGGTTGCTCCGCGAAGATTTACTGCTTTAATGATGGGCGGATGGTTTATTACAACTTCTCTGGGTGGAAAAATCGCCGGTATGATGACCGGGTTCTGGGATCATTTTGACAGCAAAGCTCTTTTTTTTGGAATCAGTGCGGTTGCTGCACTGGTCGCAGGGCTTTTATTGTTCCCGCTAACCAAGAAATTGAATGAGGTGGTTGTGCAAGCGACGGCGACGGATGATTAAGCGATCAGACTTGGGGCTTTTTACCTGTTACTTAAATATCATTGAACTCTTCACGATTCAAGCTTCCAGCTCAAAAACGTCCGGGCTGATATGATGCCCATTTTTTATTTCACAATCTTTTTTTGTGCCTTTATGAATGAATTGCAATTTTTCCATAACCCTTTTTGACATCCTATTTTCAGTCTCCACTTCTGCCTCAATTCGTTTCAGATGCACTTTTCTAAAACCATATTCTATCGCCAGCAGAGCAGATTCTGTGATAAACCCCTGACCCCAGAATTCCGGCATCAGCCAAAATCCCAGTTCGGCTTTTTTTAACTCATTGTTTAAAAAGTAAAGGCCAACAGCCCCATAAAAAATTGAATTGTCGGAAGAGCAGACAGCCCACCAGATTCCGGTTTCTTCTTTTTCCAATTCAGCAAACCATTCGATCTGTTTTTTAGTTTCTTCCAATGTTTTAAAATGAACCCCGTAATATCTGATGACATCCAGGTTAGAAAGTCCCAGAAATACATTTTTAAGATCCGGCTCTTTAAACTGGCGCAATAAAAGCCTGCCTGTTTTAAAAACCGGGAATTCTTTACTCATATTTAATCACCGTGTGAGGATTCGTTGGCGGTTGACAGTTGGCAGTTGGCGGTTGGCCGTAGAGCGTAGCGCGTTCAGCGTTATTAGTTCATCTTAAATGGAACAATCATCTCGAACATGGGGATATTTACTTCAAAGCTTACCTTGGAATGCAGATTTTCCATATGATAACTCCCATACATCTTACCCATTTCCGTGCGCAGATTACAACCGCTGACATATTGATATTTTTCACCCGGTTGTAAAATTGGCTGCACACCCACCACACCTTCTCCTTCTACTTCACGGTTGCTGCCATTACTATCGAAAATATGCCATTGGCGACGATGCAGTTTAACAGGAAAATTATTGTGGTTCCAGATTGTTATACGGTAGGCAAACATGTGCTCACCCGCTACCGGATTACTGTAGTCCGGCTGATAAAAAGTTTCTACGTCAATCTCAACCCCTTCTGAAATTTTATTCGCCATGGAGTCTGTTTGTATAAAAATACGGAAAAAGCTCAAAGGCTAAAGACTAAAGCCCAAAACTCCCTTTTTTAAAAGGTTTGTTAATATAAAGTCAGATTCGATTCTACGAAACGATGGATCTTTGGAATTACATCAAAACTTTATCTACTTTAAAGTTTTAGGCTTTAAGCTTTAGGCTTTAGGCTTTAAAATGTAAATTCGCCCAACCTCAACCACTTAAAAGTTTATGAAAATAGCAGTAGCAAAAGGAGATGGCATCGGACCTGAAATTATGGATGCTGTTTTGAACATATTTAAAGCAAATCAGGTTCCGCTGGAGTATGTGATTGTAGATATGGGAAAATGGGTTTTTGACAAGGGATTCTCCAACGGTATGACACCGGAATCTCAACAGGTGATCGAAGAACTGGGCATCCTTTTCAAGGGACCGATGGAAACACCGAAAGGAAAAGGTGTTAAAAGTATTAATGTAACGGCAAGGAAGACCTGGAATACCTATGCCAACAAAAGAGTTTTTCAATCGCTACATGGCGTGGACACCGTTTTCTCCAAAGCCGGCATCCCGATCGATATTACCATCGTTCGTGAAAACATAGAAGATACGTATGGCGGGATTGAGCATATGCCCACGCATGATGTTGCCTTGAGCCGCCGTTTCATTACCCGTCCCGGTAGCCTCCAGGTAATCAGATACGCTTTTGAAATGGCTAAGAAAAATGGGGCACGCCGGGTTACCTGCGGACATAAAGCGAACATCATGAAGCTCACAGACGGACTTTTCCTGGAGTGCTTTCAGGAAGTGGCCAAAGAATATCCCGAATTAAAATCCGACGATGTCATAGTTGATGACCTGGCCATGAAACTGGTAGTGCGTCCCGAGGAATTTGATGTGGTTGTTCTGACCAATCTGCAGGGTGATATTATTTCCGACCTCTGTGCGGGACTGGTGGGCGGACTGGGATTCGCACCGTCAGCCAACATTGGTGATCATATCTCCATATTCGAAGCAGTTCATGGCACGGCACCAGATATTGCCGGAAAAAATATTGCGAATCCAACAGCTCTTCTACTCAGTGGTATAGCTATGTTACGTCATCTCGGCTATATGCAGAATGCTGCGGTTATTGAAAATGCTTTGCTGTATACTCTCGAACAGGGGGTTCACACCGGAGATTTTGGTGATAAGTCGATCCCAGGAAAAAACACGACGGAATTTGCCCAGGCAATCATCAATAATTTCGGAAAAATTCCTGAGCACGGTGCCAAGCCGGTTATTCCGAATGCACATGTGACTCCTACTCTATTTAAAATGGATCAGAATCAGATGATGGTTTCAGATGATTCCAAGGACGAGCAGGAATATATAGTTGGAGTGGACATGTTCATCGAAAGCTCTGAGCAACCGGAAATCATCGCTAAGAAATGTAAACGTCACGGTGGTGTCAAATTCAACCTGATCAATATCAGCAACCGCGGAACACAGGTATGGCCTACCGGTTCTGTATATACGAACCTGGTAAATCAATACAATGCACGGTTTGAAAGTATTGACGGTTCACCGCTGGTGCAACAGGATATTATTGGTCTTTACGTAAGTCTCAGCGGTAATTTTAAGATCGGATCCTTCGAACTGCTGAACGTAATGAATGGGAAAAAAGCATATAGCCTGGCGCAGGGACAATAATACAAGTACAGGAGTATAAGAGTATAAGAGTGAGAATAATTTTCGCCTCCACTTTAAAACAAATACTTCCGTTTTACAGATCTGACTTTTCGGGGTTTAGTTTTGAGTTTTCGAGATGCCTGGTTGCATCGCGGGTATTTTTCTTATTGAAATTTTTCCTGAAAGCTTCAGTAAGGTCGGTTCCCGTTTGGTTTGCTATGCAAAGGACTACCCATAATACATCTGCCAGTTCATCGGACAGTTTTTTGTCCTTGTCAACTTCCCGGAATGACTGATCCCCGTATATACGGCTCATTAACCGGGCAACTTCTCCTACTTCCTCGGTAAGGATCGCCATGTTCGTCAGTTCACTGAAATAACGGACGCCCGTACTCCGAATCCACTCGTCAATCATATTTTGCGCTTCGCTGATGGTTATTTGTTTCTCTGACATTTTTATTTTTTTAGCTATTCTTAATATTTTACTCCGGCCGATGTGTTACGCGTTACGCGTTGGGCTTTACGCCCGCTCTTTGGTATCTATTAAAATCGTAACAGGTCCGTCATTCAGAATTTCCACCTGCATATCAGCACCAAATACACCCGCAAAAATTTTCTTCCCCAGATCCCGTTCCAGTTGCCTGATCATAGATTCATATAGTGGAATGGCGATATCAGGTTTTGAAGCACGGATATAAGAAGGCCGGTTCCCTTTTTTTGTTGATGCAAATAAGGTGAACTGACTAACCAGCAGAATATCACCGCTGGTTTCAGCCAGAGCACAATTCATCACCCCGGCCGCGTCGTTAAAAATCCGGAGATTGATGAGTTTATTACTGAGCCATTGAATATCCTCCTGACTGTCGGCATCTTCTATTCCAAGCAGAACCATCAAGCCGGTTTCAATAGATGAATGTACTGAACCGCCTATGCTTACACTGGCGCGTTTTACTCTTTGAATAACTGCCCGCATCAGTTTTGAATTAATCAAATTACTTTTACGAAATGAAGTTAGATGTTTCCGGTGAAATCAGTTTTCGTACGGCACGCAGCGGCGGCAAGGGCGGACAAAATGTAAATAAAGTCGAATCCATGGTGATCGGTTATTTCGATTTCCGGCATTCATCTCAATTTACCGATGCCCAGAAAGATCTCATCAAACATAAATTAGAGTCGAAAATCAACAGCGATGGATTTCTGCTTGTCAAATCGCAAACTCATCGTTCCCAATTAGAGAACAAACAGGAAGTCATTGAAAAAATGCAAGCTTTACTGGAACGTGCTTTGATTAGGCCCAAACCCAGGAAGGCAACCAAACCCAGTTTTTCTTCGAAACTGAAGAAGAAAGAATCCAAACAGAAACGTGCTCAGATCAAGGATGCAAGAAAAAAAATTAACCGCTTTGATTAAAGGAACGCTTTTTATAATTTGGAAAATGCCTTCTCCCATGCTGCAAAGGTTAAAGGGTTTTTCCTATTCCTTAATTCTGCTTTTTGTACTGGGTTCATTCCAAAAAAAAGAAATGGATTCCACATTGTCCATACAATTCCGTGCTTATGTACACGGGGTGCCACTGGAATTAAATAAAAAATATCAGAACCCCTTTGGCGAAACATTCGAAATCACCCGTTTCCGATTTTATGCCGGTAAACTCGCACCCGTATATACAAACGCAAATTTCAAATCCAAAATACCATCCCACTATCATCTGATTGATTTTTCGGATTCCGCAACGACTCGAATAGAACTCCCTGTAACTGCAGGTATCATTTATAATGGGATTCAGTTTCAAATGGGGATTGATTCTGCGGATCAAAACCGGGGTGCTCAATCCGGTGCTCTTGATCCGGCCAAAGGTATGTTCTGGACCTGGAACAGCGGGTATATAAATATTAAGATGGAAGGTAATTCGCCGTTCTCAACGCAACCTGCTCATATTTTCGAATACCATATCGGTGGCTACCGGAACAATTATAATACGGTCTGGCAAATCAAACTATATAGTACCAACGACCAGTCTTTTATGATTTCAAAGGAAAAAAAGATCTTGATAGAAATCGGAATGGATCTGGACTATTTATTTGACGGCCCTACACCCATTCATATCAGGGAAATTCCAAGCTGTATGAAACCCGGTGAACTCGCACGAAAGATATCTGAAAATTTCATCGGAACTTTTACCGGACTTACGATTTCTCCGAATCCATGAAGTCACTTGCCGCTATAACGTTTATTGGCTTTTTTTGCGTGATATGGACGAATATTCCTTTCCCTTTCCCGGTTCCTGAAGGATTTCCTTCACCAATATATAAGTTTCAGAATAATCCCCGAACAAGGGAAGGCTTTGAACTCGGAAGAAAATTATTCTACGATGGCTTACTTTCCAAAGACGGAAATTTCCCCTGTTCCTCCTGTCATCAGCAGTTCGCAGCTTTTGCTACGTATGAACACAGGCTGAGCCATGGATTCAATGACCAGTTCAGCTTCCGGAATGCTCCCGGACTTTTCAACCTGGCCTGGAAAAAAGAATTAGACTGGGATGGCGGAATCAATCATATTGAAGTACAGCCACTTGCGCCTCTCTTAGATCCGCACGAAATGGCGGAGGATCTGAATCATGTAATCAGTAAGATGAAGAAGGATAAAACATATCCTGTTTTATTTAACCGGGTATTCGGATCTCCGGGCATTAGTTCACAAAGAATATTAAAAGCCCTGGCGCAGTTTACGGCTTCACTCGTGTCAGCGGATTCAAGATATGACAAGATGAAAAGAGGCGAGGTTCATTTTAACCAATATGAGCTAAAAGGCTATGAAATTTTTCAACAGAAGTGCAGCCGCTGCCATCAGGAACCCCTTTTTACAGATTTCAGTTATCGTAACACCGGCCTGGAAGTAGATAGCACTCTAAAAGATTTTGGACGGATGCGCATCACCGGTAGAAAGGAAGATTCGATTAAATTTCAGGTCCCCAGCCTGAGAAATGTATTTCTGACTTATCCATATGCACATGATGGCCGTTTTGTTACGATCAGCGAAGTTCTGGAGCATTATAATTCAGGAGTCGTTCAGGGACCAACCCTGGATAGCGGTCTGAGAAAAGGTATTTCCATTTCTTCTGATGACCGATTCTATCTCATTTATTTCTTGGAAACGCTCACTGACAGCAGCTTTATTAAAAATCCGTTGTACGCGGATCCCGCTATGGGCGTTCGCAATGAGGCGCCAGCGCACCTACATTAGTATGGAATACTGGAAGACTGGAAGTATGGAAGTGCAAGTTTTTTAGTGTCTGTTAATTTCAATTCACTTCCAGTCTTCCAGTCTTCCACACTTGTTCCACACTACTTATAGTAGGGAATTAAGTCATCCCGAAATGCCTTCTCAGCCTTTTCCCAATTCTCGACAGTTTCCTGACGGCGTTTATTCAGATCCTGATTGAGCTGGTTAAAATTATTTACGCTGGCATTAATATCCTTCACCGCTTTATTATACAGGTCTACATCTTCTTTTGTCTTATTACTTCCTTTAGCCTCCATGCTTTGTTTGATCTTGGCAAAATTTTCTTGCTTCAGGTAAAAATCCGTTAGTTTGGGAATATCATTTTGTGCCATAGAATGATAGAATTGCAGAGCATCACGGCAGGCGACGGCCAACACCGGATTTCCCTGAAATGTTCGTATGCTGTCTGCTTTCAATGCATCCAGTCCCTCCTTTGCAAATGTTATCATTGAATTCCTGGCCTGTTCGGCGTCATTCAGTTTATGGGCATTCAGGGCATTGAACAACTGACCGTCTTCCCAATTACATTTGAAGAATATAATGTAAAGCTGGTCGCAGTAGTTATTGACTTTCCCGGCCATCCCCATTTTATCCGTCAGCTCTGTTTTAGAATCAACCAAGTTTACTCCATATTTGGCAGCAAATTCTTTTTCTGCCTTCGCCAGATTTTCAGAGGCTTCCTGAAGTTTCTGGCTCGCTTTTTCTTCCAGCAGAAGAAAGGCCTGCATCTGGTCCACAGATTGTTCAGCAATTTCTTCCATATTTACGATTTTCGAATAGTCCTCACTGAAAATGCGGTAGCAAAACTGGATATAATCGATACTGGCCTGCCGCAGGGAGTTATCCCCCTTATACTTCGGGAGATCAATTGTTTTATATTTGGAATTATTAATACTCTCGAGAGCCGCGGAGCGAAGTTTCTCTATTTTTTTGGCACGCCGGCTGTGAGCCGAGGCACTCACATAGGCCATATATTTCTGATCCATTTCAGTTTGGGCGTTGGACATGGCCGACATATAATCACCAGCATTTTCGATCATCTGGGCATGAACTCGTGAAGAAAAGAAAAAAGTAATTAGTAAAAAGTAAAAAGGGCGATGCATAGTATTGGTTTGGTTATTGGTTTATGTGTTTCGCTGGACGTTGATCGTCGGCGTGTTGGTCTTTGGCCATTGGTCGTATGAAAGGCAAGAAATTAAATCAAATTATAATTCAATATTTTTTGAACTTATTTTTAAATGATCAGCGATTTAATTCATTCTATACGCAATTTCATACCCTAACAGAATCCCGGTATCCCGGGTAAGAACCAGCGTTAACGCAGCATTCGATTTCCGAAGATCTTCGTCTGCCTGCATCCTGACTTTTTCAAATTGGTTCCATTCTATTTCATAGGGCGCTTTTAATTTATTGATCGACCGCTCCTCGTCCACCAGGTTTTTGTTCACCTCTTTTCTTTCATCCATCATTTTATTAATTGACAGAACCTTGTCCCTGGCAACCTGTACCCTGAGCAGAAGATCCAGGTAACTGTTAAACGAAATAAATAACCGGCTGGTATCTGTAAAGGCCTTTGAAAAAGATTTTAAGGGCTCTATGGAAATTGGTGGGTAAGGATGATAATATTTATTGCTCCCGATGGTGGTATTTGCCAAAGAAAAAGGAAGGGATTTCTCCCTCTCGGTCTGGGTCTCCGTATAATCCGGCAGAAATATATCCGGAATAACACCGATCTGTTGGGCACTGGTACCATTAACCCGGAAAAGGCGGTCGACAGTGATCTTTATGAAATTGTCCGCCGTCTTCATCCTGTCCATATGTTTTTCATCAAAAAGTGTATCCAGGGGTAGCACGACCTGGGCCGTTGCTTTCCCAAAACTCGGTGAGCCGACAATCAAAGCACGGTGATAGTCCTGCAGCGTACCGGCAAGCATTTCAGAGGCGGAAGCCGTGAATCCGTTGATGAGAAGGATCAATGGCCCATCATAAACGGAGCCCCGGTTCACATCTTTCATGGTGTATATCTTGCCTTCTTTATCGCGGGTCATTCCGACGGGGCCTGCATCAATAAAAATACCCGCCAGAGCGATGGCTTCCAACATGGACCCGCCGCCATTATATCGCAGGTCCAGGATCAGCCCCTCAATATTCTCTTTTTTGAGTTTTATTATCTCCTTGGCCACATCATCCGCGCAACCGTTGTTTCCTCCTTCTTCTCCATTCCAATCTGTGTAAAAGGCAGGCAATGAAATAAATCCAACGCGATGATCCCCCTTCAGGATGAAACTTCGTACTTTACTATTATCGTCATCGAGCGCGGCTTTTTCTCTCTGTAGAGTTACTTTTCTGGTAGTGCCATCCGATTTCTTAAGGGTAAGCGTAAGATTCTTTCCATGTTCACCGGAAATAAAAACGTTTACTTCATCTGTAGTAGCGTCTGAAACATCCACTTCCTCATTGTCATCCCATTGCAGGGCAAGGATCTGATCACCCTCATGGATCAGGCCGCTTTTATATGCCGGGCTGCCTGGCTTCAAACGCGTGATTTCCGTTGCGTCTTTTCCTTCTCCCAGCGTAAATCCAAACTGTAACTGTTTGTCCCCCAGTTCACCCTGGAACTCATCTTTCTTCCCGGGAGAAAAGAATTCAGTGTGCGGATCATAGCAGGAAGCAACGGATTCACACCAGGCATTACAGACAAATCCCGGCAGCCCATCTTTTGTTTGACGTGTGCGTTGTATGTCCCTCTTGAAGGCGTGACAAACTTTCTTACGCGCAGACGGTTCGAGGAGGTCAGCAGAAATATTTTTCTTCGTTGAGTCTTCATCATAACTGTCTACAATGGTTTCAATGATGTTCCGCTTGATGAGTTTATAAATTTTAATCTTTCTCTGGGCATCGTTGGGTGAAAAGCTGCTGTCCTCTGCAATCGAATATGTCTCAGTCAGGTTAAGATCAAACTTCGATTTTGATAACTGGTCAAGGATCGAATCTGTCTGGTTAATTTTTCTGATATAAATATTTATAATTAGTTTCAGAAAATCATCTTTTTTATTGAGTAACTGATCGTTCAAAGCAGACTGCCAGTTATCCAGCTGACGAATATCTTCTGCACTGAAATAAATTTTATCCTGGTCCAGTGCGCCGATCATTTGGTGATAGAGGTCGGCGGAAAAAGTTTTATCAACCGCCCGGGGTTGGACATGATAGATCTCCGCCATCCGGGTAATTGTATAAGCTGTTTCGGCCATGGATTTCGTCAGCTGTGCCCGGGAGGTCAGGAATGAAAACTGTAAGAAGACCAAAAAACCCGGAATTACATACTTCATCGCCCTAGTAAAGAATTAGATGGCAATATATAAAATGAATTGGCGTTCTGGCTGAAAGTCAGCGAGCTACGCTATTTTTGCGTCTAAATTTCCTTTTTGTCCAGTATCAAAAAATTAGCGGGTCAAACTATATGGTACGGTGCAAGCTCCATCTTCGCCCGGTTTCTCTACTATTTACTGACTCCCTATCTGACCCTAAAATTTGCGGGAACCGTGGAATATGGCAAGATGAGTCTGATTTATGCCCTAATCCCCTTTCTAAACACCCTGATCCTTTTTGCTTTCGAGACCGCTTATTTCCGGTTTATCCAGCGAAGTGAATTCAAGGAAGATGTTTATAATACCCTGATCACTTCGTTGCTCATCAGCACGACAGCGATTGTTGGCCTCACCATTTTTTTTAATACGGCCATCGCCCGTTTCATCGGTCTCGATAATCACCCGGAATATGTTACACTGGCCGGTGTGATCATTGGACTGGATGCCATTTCCGCCCTTCCCTTTGCCAAACTTAGAAACGAAAACCGACCACAAAAGTTTGCTGCGATCCGTATTTCAGGTATCCTGATCAATATGGTGACAGTCTATTTTTTCCTGACCGTATGTCCTCATTTTATCAAAAACAACCCGAATAGTATCCTGCGCCTGGTATATTTTCCCGGCTTCGGGGTTGGGTATGTATTAATTGCCAATATTGCCCAAGCCTTTTTTCAATTGATTGCTCTTTGGAAAGAACTCATATCCGCCCGCCTGAAAATTAACGTGAAGCTTTGGAGAGAAGTTTGGGTTTATGCCCTTCCTCTGACCATTGCTGGTTTTGCGGGCATGATCAATGAAACATTCGACCGGGTGATGCTCCAAAGATGGTCACCCCTGAAAGGCGACGCAGCTACTTTTGAAGTGGGTATTTATAGTGCCTGTTATAAACTTTCTATTTTGATCACCCTGTTTGTGCAGGCATTCCGTATGGGCGCCGAACCGTTTTTCTTTAAACAGTCCACTGAAGCAAATGCCCCCAAAGTGTATGCACGGGTGATGAAATTTTTTGTAATAACTATTTGCTTCATGTTCCTGCTCGTATCCCTCTATCTCGACATCTGGAAATATTTTATACAGGATAAGAAAATGTGGGTCGGATTGAAAGTAGTTCCGATTCTATTGCTGGCCAATATGTTCCTGGGAATATATATCAACCTGAGTATCTGGTACCGGTTATCACGAAAGACCACAGCTGGCGCATACATTACACTGATCGGCGCGGGCATTACAATCGCGGTGAATTTTATTTTCATTCCCTATTTTAGTTATATGGCCTGCGCCTGGGCTACTTTCCTGTGTTATGGAACCATGATGGTTATCTCCTATATCTGGGGACAGAAATCCTATCCCGTGCCCTATGCATGGAAAAAACTCCTGGCTTATATTATAATCGTCGTAATCCTGTATTTTCTCCATAATGCCCTGATGGGTATCTGGCGTAACGACGCATTGAATTACACGGTTGCCACGATATTCCTTTCCCTTTTTGGTCTTTTTATCTACCAGGTTGAAAAGAAAGAATTTAATAACCTGCTAAGGATGCGAAAAACTCCCATTTGAGCGTTTATGGGTCATTGTTATCCTGTTTTTTTAAACAGAGAACCCTTCAAAAAACGGCATATTGGGTCAAGTTCCCTACAATTTTTATGGGCTAAACCTCGTTTTATAAGGCAGTTATGAGCTATATTGCGATATAAATTCAATATGCAGATCGAACCCCTTTCATGTCGTCCTACTTTAAATAATGTCTGTCTAAATGCAGATTCATGCATTTATTTTAGGAGTAAAATCAAAAACTACATAAATCGATGATCATTGCCCCTAAAAAATATAAAGCAGGGACAGTCATCGAGACTGATATTTGCATTATTGGGGGTGGTCCTTCTGCTATTAGCCTGGCACTAAGTTTCCTAAATCATCATTCTAAAATAATCATACTCGCCGGCGGCTCCTGGAAAGAAAAATCAAAGCATCGCGAATTAAATAAAGGGATCATTGATCCTGCAGGCAGTCACGAACCATTGGAAGAAAACCGCCGAAGGGTTTTTGGCGGCGGTACTTCTGTTTGGGGGGGCCGGTGTGTGCCATTCGATCCCATTGACTTTGAAAAAAGAGCCTGGGTTCCGCATAGCGGATGGCCTATTACATATGATCAGGTTGAACAATATTTTGAACGTTCTTTACAATTTTGTGAAGCCGGTGAAAATAATTTTGACGCGAGAGTCGTATTTCCTGGTAAGAACCCGGAAATCATTCCGGGCCTGGACAATGAAGATATGGTATCCTATAAATTGGAAAGATGGAGCCCTCCAACCAGATTTGCTTATAGGTATAAACATATTTTAAAGTCAAACCGCAACATTGATATTTACCTGGATGCCCATGTAACTTACATGAATATTGAGTCCCAGGCGGATAAGGTGGATTCTGTAACTGTTGTAATAGACAGATCTGAAATAAAAGTGAGGGCCGGCAAATTTGTTCTGGCTGCAGGAGGAATTGAAAATCCACGATTACTCCTTTCTTCAAAATCTGCATTTCATCCGAAAGGCATAGGTAACCAGTTCGATAATGTCGGGAGATACTATATGTGTCATTTAACCGGAACATTCGGAGCTGTTGATCCCTTTAACAGGAAAGAAATTTTATTTCCTTTTGAACTCGACCAGCAGGCAATTTACTGCAGAAGGCGGTGGTGGCTTACCCCGAAGTTCCAGAAGCAGGATAAAATAGCGAATGGCATTATGTACCTGAATGGTCCGATCAATGTGAAATACCACAAAGAAGCGACTGAATCGGCGGTTATTCTGGCAAAATCATTTTCAAACATATTAAAAGGAAGATCTTTCAAAGCAGTATTCCGGAATTTGAAACAGGCGATTGAGGATCTGAATGAACACCTGGTTTTTACGCTCAAAAACAGCCATCTGGTGATACCGTTTTTTTTGAATATCGGAATCAACCGGATCACTAACCGCAGATTGCCGATCAGGCTCCCTTCCATCAAATCCAAATGGTTATTTGTCTGCTTCCAATCTGAACATGTACCCAATCCTGAAAGCAGGATCTGTTTGTCGGAAGAAAAAGACAGGCTGGGAGTGCCCCTGCCCCTTGTGAAAGTCGCTTTTTCCGAATTGGACATACAAACCGTTATAAGTGCTTACATGACTTTTTTCGAGAGATTTCAAAAACTGAACAAAGGCAATATTAGCTACAGGGAAGATGAACTCCGACAAAACGTGATGGAAGAAATTAATAACTTCAGCAGCCGTGCTCATCACCTGGGAACCACCCGTATGTCGGACAGCCCGTTGAATGGAGTTGTGGACAGTAATTGCAAAGTTCATGGTATGTCAAATTTATACGTCGCAGGATCCTCTGTTTTCCCTACCGGCGGTCATGCGAATCCAACCCTTACCCTGATCGCCCTGACCTTGCGGTTGGCCGACCATTTAAAAAAAAGCAATCTTCCTCCTAAAAAGTCAACGAGTTATAACGTAGAAGTGAAACCTAAAAAAGTATTCTATGTGAAAGCTCTTCGGTTACTCAGTAACATAACTCTTATTTTTTCCGCCCGCAATTAATACTATTTTATTTCGTAGTTGTACGAATTTGGAATTCAGGAAAATTCTATATCTTGAGGTATTATATCGAAGAAATCCTAGTTTCTTCGATTTCCCCCACTATCCTGTTTAATTTCTGAGGCGAATCCAAATGTCAATGGATCCAATTAGTTGATTGCCTTACTATTGCTAAACATACACGGGTAAAAGCAAATGATCCCGATCAACCTGATTGAGGTGCCGGACGTGTGTGACTGGAACTTTTAATATTCCTATTTAAAATTATCAACCGGATACATTTTACAAGTAACCGAATTGGGAAAACAAAAAAAGTAACCAGACCTCTAACGCCGAGTATTATGATGGAAGAAAAAAAATGGCACGCGGTATATACCAAACCCCATTGCGAGAAAAAAGTTGCAGACATACTTAACAGGAAAGGCATTGAAAATTATTGCCCGCAACATAAAGTTTATAATCAGGGCAACGATCGTAGAAAAATCATTCACGCTCCGCTATTTCCATCTTTTGTGTTTGTCAGAATTTCGATGGATGAGTTTTCTATTGTACGCCAGACCAACGGAATAATAAACTTTATATTCTGGCTTAATAAACCAGCCATTGTAAGAGATAGGGAAATAGAAATCATCAAACGATTTCTCAAGGAACACAGTTTTGTTAAACTGGAGAAAGTGGATGTGCATTCCAACGATGTCATACAAATCAACTCCGGTCCGCTGATTGAGCAGGAGGGAAATGTAGTTTCTATAAAAAACAAGTTCGTCAAAATGATTCTTCCTTCTCTCGGTTATATAATGTGTGCGGAACTTGAAACTGTGAATGTTAAGATTGTAAAAGAAAATCATGCGTATTTGAGGGAACCTTAATATGAACAGCCGTTATACAAACCTTTTCCGTTTCTTTTTTGTCTGCGTTGATTTGGTGGCATTGGGCCTGGTGCATTTCGTGCTTATACTCAACTTTCATCGTATCCCCACAAACTGGGAAAGTTCTTATGGCCTGCTTTTTCTATTTGGCAATATTGCATGGCTGGTATCAGCTTATAGTGTTGCATTGTATGTGGAAGATGGTCAGCCAAATATATATCGTTTCACCACCAGAACGCTCAAGGCTTTTATTATATATACGTCATGCATGCTGCTCTTTATATTTTTGTATCATTATCCCTATTCCCGCCTTTTTATACTCATCAGCTTTGCCGGATTTTTCCTATTATTATTTTTTACCCGTTTAGGTATGGTTGGTGTTACATACTTTGTGAAAAGGGCTAACGGAGTTTCCCGAAGAATCGTAATTGTAGGATATAATGATTTATCAAAAAAATTTGCAGACCGTTTCATCTTTAACCATACAGATTTCCAGGTAGATGGTTATTTTGAAGACCCCAGCCAGGTCAGAGAATTATCCAGACATCCGATCATCGGGAATGTCGATGAATGTCTGGACTACGCCGTCAATAACAATATTCATGAGATATACTCAGCCATTTCACCGGAAAAAAATGAAAGCATTTATGAAATGGCCAAGCAGGCTGAAAAGTCAATGATCCGGTTCAAATTCATTCCTGATTTCAGATTATTCGTGAACCGGGAAACTTATCTCGAATATCAGGATAATTTTCCCATCCTTTCTCTTCGCCCCGAGCCATTAGAAGATATGGGCAACAACATAAAAAAACGGTTATTCGATATCATCCTCAGTTTGATTGTGGTCGTCTTTGTGCTTTCCTGGTTAATTCCCATATTGGCGGTTCTAATCTGGATCAGTTCCCGGGGACCCATTTTTTTTAAACAGAAACGGTCAGGGAAAAATAATAAACAATTTACCTGTTACAAGCTCAGGACGATGACCATAAACAGTGATGAACACACCAGACAGGTAACGTTAAATGATTCGAGGGTTACCAAACTGGGGCGACTGTTACGAAAAACCAGCCTGGATGAATTACCCCAATTTGTGAACGTTTTACTAGGCAATATGTCGATTATCGGTCCGCGGCCACATATGCTGGTGCACACAAACATGTATTCAAAAATTATGAATGAGTATATGATCCGGCATTTCCTGAAACCAGGCATCAGCGGCTGGGCACAAGTGAATGGCTACAGGGGCGAAATAAAGGAAGAAACTCAATTACGAAAACGCATCGACCACGACATCTGGTATATGGAAAACTGGAGTATCTGGCTGGATCTGAAAATTATCTGGATGACAGTTTATATAACATTCAAGGGCGATAAAAATGCATATTGATAAATCTTATTAAAACCATACATGTACGACGTTGAAAATAAAGGACATAAATTCAACGTTATAAATTATGTACAAAAGAATTCTCAATTAAATAATTTATACTACGCAATTAAAAATGATGCCTGCTATTTAAAAAACACTCTCTCTTAATAAAAAATTTCAATTAATTAATAATTGAAAACAGAATTAATAGTTTTTATCGTCCGGATATCTGTGTTTGAAAAAAATTATATATCTTCATTGAGAAGCGAGTAATTTAACATCTACTAATACTCCAGCTTTCCCAACTAATTATTGTTTGCCAGGTGAAAGATTGACCCAAAAATGTCAACAGTATGGTATTTCACTGGCATCCGAAAGATCACCCCGGATTTATATTTAAATCTGGGTTTCCAAAATTTATTTATTGGTTTGAAACAGCGGTCGCCATGACAGGACATAGTGTATTCGTTGAAGGGTAATAGACGCAGAGCAGGAATTTTCTATTTTTTTTTAATCGGAGCATAATTATGTGACCGAATTGGGCGGAGCCTTTACCGAAACTTAAGAGATTAAACCTATCAAAAAAAATGAAATGTTTACAGAAAAAAAATGGTATGCTGTGTACACAAAATCCCGTTGTGAAAAAAAAGTTGCCCAGCAATTATCCCAAAAGGGTATTGAACATTACTGTCCCCTGAATAAGGTTCAAAAACAATGGAGCGATAGAAAAAAAATAATTTTTGAACCGCTCTTCAATTCTTATGTATTCGTGCGTATAACCCCGGAAGAGCAACTGGCTGTTCGTCAGACCAGCGGCATCTTAAATTTTGTTTACTGGCTTTCCAAGCCGGCCATTATACGAAACGACGAAATTGATATCATAAAACAATTTCTGAACGAGCATTCATTTGTCAAACTGGAAAAAGTAAAAGTCAACTTAAATGATCTGGCAAGGATCATTGGGGGACCCTTTATGGAGCAGGAGGGCCAGGTGGTATCAATCAAAAATAAAAAAGTAAAAATTCTTCTGCCCTCTCTGGGATATCAGATGTACGTTGAAATTGAAACCGCAAGAATACAGATCATCAAGGAAACCGCTTCCCGGTACAGGCAGGAACTCTGGGCCCATTAGCGAAGTATTTCGACTTTAAATTTTATTAAATTCTTACGGATATAATAAAGGTATAACTGTCATTCCATCAGGAGACGGTTATAAACCATAAGGTCATGATTTTTTCGCAAGAAATGCAATGACCGCCGAACGTTCATTTTCCCTTATTTCGAAATAACAAAAATGACAAAATACATAACATTCGTCATATCCTTTTTTTTAATCGGACTGATCTGTTCCTGCGATACGACCAGAAAAATCAATGCGGATAACTACATCTATTTTCGGAAGGGCTCCGATACGGTCATTGCTCCCATTCAATCTACGATCATACAGTCAGGGGACATAATCAGTATTCATGTATTCAGCAGTACTGCAAATCAGGAACAGGCAGCGGTTTTCAATATACCTAATGCTGATAAATCCAATTCCCTGGCCAGTTACCAGGTAAACGAAACAGGGAATATTGAGATGCCGATTATTGGTTCAGTAAAAGCTGCAGGTCTTACGACAAATCAGTTGCAGGACGGATTGGTTAAAAAGCTGACAAACTATGTTAAAAACCCATCTGTCATTGTAAATTTTCTCGACTTCAATATCAATGTTCTCGGTGAGGTACACAAACCCGGCTTACAGAAATTTTCAGCTGACAGGGTGACGGTTATAGATGCCATCGGATCAGCAGGCGATCTCACAGACTACGGAGAACGACAGGACATCATTGTCATCCGCGAGGAAAACGGAAAAAAGGTTTATCATTCCATTGATTTGACCAACCGGAATTTCTTACAATCCACGGTTTATCTCTTACAGCCCAATGATATCGTATACGTAAAACCGAACGCCAATAAGTTAAAGGATTTAAGCGCAAACCCGGATGCACAACGCAAAACCGGCATCATTCTTTCCGTCATCGGAATCCTTGTCAGTGTCGCCAGCGTGGTTGTTATTGCAATAGAATATAAGCATTAATTTATGGAAGACTTCGAGCCGGATATTTTTAATGAAGATCATAGTACCGTAACCGTTAAGGACAGGTTATCAAAATACTTTCGTAACTGGCCCGTATTCCTGATTTCACTGGGCATATGCCTGGCCGCCGGCATTTACTATTTCCTTTATACGGCCCCGAAATATCTGGCAACCACTTCGCTTATGGTTTTGGGCACCAAAGAAAATAACTCTGCCAATTCTTCGGATGTGATTGGGGATGCGCTCAAAGGAAAACACGAAGTAAATCTGAACAATGAAATATTGTTATTAAGTTCGGCCAAACTGATGGAGCGAACCGTGCTCAAATATGGGTTCAATGTTTTCAATTTTCATAAAGGTAGAATATTAAATATAGAACTCTATAAAGATGTACCATTCATCCTGAGCGCCAAAAAAATCACCAATAACAATTTTAAGCTCAGCTTAAAAATTAAAAATATCAGCGACACTGGTGGTTATTTCAGCCTGGGAACTAATAACCCGGCGGGTTCATATCCTTTTAAATGGGGAATTCCTTTTAGCATCGGCGGACAGATTTTTACACTTGATTCTTTAGGCAAAATAAATTGCGACAAACCTGAAGAGTATATTGTTCAATGGCGGCCGGTACACGAAGTAGCTAACGAATTGTCTAAAGTTTTGTCTGTTAAAGCCTTCGACCCTAATTCAAACGTGATTCAGCTTTCCCTGGTTACAGGTAATCTTCAAAAAGGCGTAGATATTCTGAACGATCTTTTTGACGAATTCAATTTATCTGATGTGGACGATCGAAATAATCTTTCAAAATCTACTGTTCAGTTTATCGACAACAGGCTTCTAAGTATCACGGGAGAATTAAAAGGAGTCGAAGAAAACCTGGAAGGTTATCAGGGAAATAATGAAATAGTAGATTTAAAGGGTCAATCCACCCAGTCCCTGGAGAATTCAAACTCGGTTTCCAAAACCATTAATGATATCAATATTCAACTGGGCGTTGTCGACATGATTTCAAACTATTTTTCAAATGCCGGAAACACCGGAAAACTGGTTCCGTCATCCCTTGGGTTGAATGATGGCACGCTGTCCCTGCTGATTACGCAGTACAACGAGCTGCAATTGAAAAAACAAAGAGAAGCTCCTCTCCTGGCCCCGAACAGCACCGTTATGCTGGACTTGAACACCCAACTGGCTAATTTAAAAAACAGTATAACGGAAAGCCTGTTTAATATTAAACATAACCTACAAACCCAGCAAAGCCAATTCCAGGAACAAAAAAACCAATACAAGAATATCCTGTCCTCAATACCACACAATGAAAGAGTTTTGCAGGAGATAAAAAGAAAACAGGGTATTACAGAAGGGTTGTATCTATATCTGCTGCAAAAAAGGGAAGAAGCAGCCATATCCAGCACCGCATCGAATGTCGCACACTATAAACAGCTGGATGCTGCAACCGGAGAGGGACCGGTTGAACCAAACCTAAGAAATACACTGATATCCACCATACTTCTTGGTTTGGCCATCGGCTTCATTTGGATCTATGTTAAGGACCTGATAAATGATAAAATAAATGGCGTAAATGACATTAAAAAAAGAACGTCTCTAAAAATTGTCGGAGAAATAAGTCAGCTTCCTAAAAAGAAAAAGTCTCCCATTGCCGTCCTGGGCCGGACGCTTGCCGGAGAGGAATTCCGGGTTCTGCGTACGAATATTTCTTTTTTAGCCAAATATCATGGCAAAAAAACGATCCTTGTCAGTTCCACGATGAGCGGGGAAGGCAAGTCGTTCATAAGCCTGAATTTAGCAGCCGTTTGTGCCATACCGGGTAAAAAAGTAGCGCTACTCGAATTCGATATAAGAAATCCTTCGATCGCAAAACAACTTTCAGTGGACAGCGGCAAAGGAATTACCAATTTTCTGATGGGAGATATCACCCGACTGCAGGACATCCGCCGTGAAATTCCGGATATACCAACGCTTCACATATACCCCTGCGGACCCTTACCCAGTAATGCCGCGGATTTGTTATTGAATGAAAGATTCCACGTGTTGTTTGAATCTTTGAGAGCAGCCTATGATTTTATCATTGTTGATTCTCCACCCGCCGGGCTGGTAAGCGACCCGTTTATTCTCGGGCGGTATAGTGATGTTGTTCTATATATTGTCCGTCATCAAAAGACATCGAAAAAAGACCTAACTCTTATAAATGATATAGTGGCTAATAAGACCCTGAGTAATGTTTTCCTGGTGTTGAATGATGAGCCGCTCGGTGAAAAATATAAAAAAGGCAGCTATTATTATCGTTGATGAAATCTTTTTGAACGGTGAAAGGTTTCCAGAAGAACCACAAAAATAAAAAGCAAGAGAATTGGCTGAAAAGTTTCCGTCACCCGCAATACCGGGCGTTATAAAATCTCGGTTCCACCAGGTACTGTCGAATCCAAAACATGCCAGGATTTTTCACTGGGGCAGAATATTAACGATAACCGGTGGAGCGCAGGTCATCGTTCAGGGATTGGGAATAGTATCCGGAATTTTAGTGCTCTGGTTATTGCCAACCAAGGAATATGCTTGGTATACGGTGGTCAATACAATGTTGGGAACCATGTTGATTCTGGCAGACAGCGGCATTTCTTTTGGTGTTATGTCAGAAGGAGCGAAGGTTTGGCAGAACAAGAATAAGCTGGGCGCCGTACTTGCCACAGGACTCCATCTCCGGAAAAAATTCGCTATCGGCAGTTTGTCCGTGTCCTTACCCATATTATGCTACCTCTTATTCCATCACGGCGCAGGTTGGATTACCATACTGCTAATTTCTGCATCTCTGGTACCCGCATTTTATGCTTCACTGTCCGATACGCTGCTGGAAATCGTCCCCAAGCTTCACCAGGACATAATACCGTTACAAAAAAATCAAGTGACTGTAAGCATTGGCAGGCTGGTAATCAGCGGGCTAACGCTTTTCATATTTCCCTTTGCATATGTGGCCGTTCTGGCAAACGGTATTCCCCGCATGTTTGGAAATATACGCATGTACAAGATTGCTCATGCTTTTGCTGATGAAAATCAGCGAACGGATGTTAATATCCAGACTAAAATATTAAAAGTGGTACGGCGAAGCATGCCCGAAAATATTTATTTCTGTATTTCTGGGCAATTAACGATCTGGCTGATCTCCATTTTTGGTAATACCACCTCAGTTGCTGAAGTTGGAGCACTTGGAAGGCTGGCATTGGCCATGAATATTTTTACAATTATACTTTCAACAGTTGTCATTCCGCGTTATGCCAAGCTCGCAGAAAACAAAAACATTCTGCTGAAACGTCAACTGCAAATTTTCGGATGTATGATGGCTGTTTGCATTTTTATTATTTCCATAACCTGGTTGATACCGCATCAGATACTCTCCATTCTGGGAAATCATTATGAAAACCTGGACATACATTTATTGTTTTTGGCCATCTACGGTAGTTGTATGAATTTACTGGTAGGTTGCATATATTTAATGTACACCAGCAGGGGATGGATTATTAACCCTGTATTGTCCATCTCGATCAGTATCATTTCCACAATCATTGCTTTCTATCTTTTTGATATTTCTTCAATCAAAGGGGTCTTACTATTAAATATTTTCTTGTCTTCCATCCAACTTGTATTTCAGGGTGGTTATAGTATCAGGAAATCAATGAGGGTGCACTCATAGCGATAAAAATATAATTCAGCCTATATGTCTTTTTTTTTGCAACAAAGCATATTTGTTTTACGCTACCGGTATTTCAGAAAGTTTAATGGTATTCTTCGTAAAATATATTATTCAAGCCTTGGTATGAAAATCGGGAATGGCACGTATCTGCCCAAAACTTTTGTAACGTGGCCTCATCAGGTTCAAATCGGCAACAAGTGCACACTGGAGAGAGGCGTCTATTTTAAATATGACGGAATTTGGAATAAAAGCAGGTCTATTCAGATAAGTGACAATGTTTTTATTGGAACCGGCACTGAATTTAATGTTGCAATGGGTATTCGAATCGGAAACAATTCGCTGATCGGCTCCGGTTGCAAATTTATTGATCACGATCACGGAATTCAATTAGACACTTTAATCAGAACCCAACATGCGCCGGCAAATGAAATAACCATCGGCGAGGATGTATGGATCGGTAGTAATGTGACCGTGCTCAAAGGTGTGCATATTGGAAACGGTGCCATTGTAGCGGCGGGCGCTGTAGTAAATAAGACCATTTCTCCCTTTGAGATATGGGCAGGAATTCCTGCAAAGAAAATTGGCAACCGATCGTAAGACATTTTTTCAACACCTGTATTTCAATGCCAATCAAATCACCCAAACCAAAAAAGATCGTTAAATCGTGAAGGTCGTTTTTCTTTGCGGCTCTCTTGAACCTGGTCATGATGGGGTGGGTGACTATACGAGGCGACTTGCGGGTGAACTCAAAAGACAGGGAAAGCAGATCTTTATGATTGCTATTAATGAAAGGAACCTTACAGGATTATATGTTCAGGGAGAACAGGAATCTGAAGGAACGGCAATTCCTGTATTGCGAATTTCCGGCAGGATAAATTATCGAAAGAGATTGCAGGTTGCAAAGCAATGGATCGATGCCGTGGATCCTGACTGGCTCAGTTTACAATACGTACCATTTAGTTTTCACCCAAAAGGCGCACATATATTCCTGGGCAGATTCCTTCGAAGATTGGGCCGTCACCGCAGATGGCATATCATGTTCCATGAATTGTGGACGGGAATGGATAAAGAATCATCCAAAAAGCACTATTGGTTGGGGAAAATTCATCGTTTACTTATTAAATCATTGATCAATACGCTTAATCCTGCAGTTATTCATACACACACACATGTGTATCTCGAGAAAATTGCAGGATTGGGATATAAAGCAAACTACCTGCCGCTGTTTTCAAATATCCCTTTCTTTGAACAGGAAAGCACTTCAAATCCTGACGATATAAATATTAATCGTGAAAATAAGTTGCTCTTTGTTTTATTTGGCGGTATACATCGCAATGCACCAGTCGCTCAGCTTGCAAGTGACCTTGTCCGTTACGAAAAGTCAAATAAAACCAGGGTCCTTTTGATAATCATCGGTCGAAATGGACCGATGCAAAAACAATGGACTTCGATATGGGCCTTAAATGGTCTTGAACTTGTACTAATGGGTGAACAATCTCCCATGATGATTTCAAAGATTCTTCATAGCGCCAGCATTGGAATTTCTACCACCCCTATTCAACTGGCGGAGAAAAGCGGAAGTGTCGCCGCCATGCGTGAACATCAGTTACCTGTTCTTTGTGTATCGCGTACATGGAAGGCCAGAGGTATAAAAAATCCCGAACCTCCTGAAAGTATTGTGGAATATAAAAGTGGTAAACTTGAAGAATGCCTCGCAAAGGCATTTAAAGGCAAATACGCATTTAATAAGATCACGGAAGTTTCCCATTCTCTTTCTGATGCATTAACAAGTTGCAGGTAATGGCGAATCTCAGATATTTATGGCGTCACAGAGCAAAATTTCCAATCAGATCAAAAAATTTTTATCGGGCCTGGGGAAAACGAATGCTTTCATTTCCCCAGTTGTTGGTGAGCAACCGGCATCGCAGGCTGCTAAAAAGAAAAGGAGCCAATATCGATGGCTCAGCTGAAATCGGACAAGTCTCTGTTCAGGGAAAAAGAAAACTGTTGACAATAGGAGCATTTTCTTTTCTCGGTCGCGTAACGATTGCTTTGCATGATGAGGTGAAAATCGGGAACAGGGTTTGTATAAATGACGATGTCAACATCCTGACAGCATCTCATGACGTTTCAGATCCTGAATGGCAACACGTCAAGGGCAGAATTGAGATAGAAGACTATGTCTGGATTGGCACAGGCGCCATGATTCTTCCGGGTGTTAGCCTGGGTCGGGGTTGTGTGGTGGGTGCAAGAGCCGTCGTTTCAAAATCTGTGGCACCCGGTGCAATCGTCGTGGGTAACCCGGCGAAAGTGGTTCCAAAAAAAAGGGTTGACCAATTAAACTATAATCCCTGCGAATTTCTGGCATTCAATCGATGCTGGTTAATCGGATAAAAGATTTGCTATTATTTTAATCGGGAACTTTTGAACCAGCCGTTCAATATGAAATTAATTTTAACTCATCCCACAGGCAATGCAAATGTCCGGGCAACGGCGGAGGGCCTGCTGCAGGCGGATTTATTGTCTGATTTTTATACTTCTGTCGCCTCTTTTCCCGGAACATTATTAGACCGGCTCGGGGGCATTCATTTATTTTCCGAGATCAGGCGACGTCGTTTTAATCCAAATCTCCGGCCTTTTACCAGAGTATGGCCCTGGCGTGAAGTTGGACGAATACTGACATCAAAAGCCGGCATTGTCAGCCTGAACCGGCACGAAACTGGATATTTTTCTTTGGATGCTGTATACCAAAATATAGATAAGAAAGTGGCAGCGGACCTGAAAAGCGCCGCTTCGAGAGGAGTAGAGGCCGTATATCATTATGAAGATGGAAGTTTGTTTACTTTCAGCCAGGCAAAAAAAATAGGACTCAAATGTTTTTATGATCTTCCGATCGGATATTGGAGGGCTGCTTTGAAACTATTAAAAGGCGAACGTGAACGATTTCCCGACTGGGCTGTCACACTTACTAATTTTGAAGACTCCGAAGAAAAACTGAATCGTAAAGATGAGGAATTGAGTCTGGCTGATGTGATCATCGTGGCAAGTACTTTTACCGCCACCACCCTGCTCGATTATCCTGGAATATTGCCGCCGATTGAAGTGATTCCTTATGGCTTTCCGCCGGTTTGCTCAAACAGGGAATTTGCTCCGGCATCAGGCCATCGCCGGTTGAAAATTTTATTTGTAGGAGGTCTTTCCCAAAGAAAAGGAATCGCGGACCTTTTTGCGGTAGCAGAAGAACTGGAGCATCACATTGAGTTAACGGTCGTAGGATGTAAAGCTGTTGAGGAATGTCATGCACTGAATATCGCTTTAACCAAACATACATGGATACCCAGTCTGCCGCATACAGATATTTTAAAACTCATGCGACAACACGACGTGCTGATTTTTCCTTCGCTTTTTGAGGGATTTGGTTTGGTAATCTCCGAGGCGATGTCACAGGGAACGCCGGTAATTACTACCGAAAGAACAGCCGGTCCGGACCTGATTACCAATAACCAAAATGGCTGGCTGATACGGGCCGGTGCAAGAGATGAGTTGCGGACAAGCATTGAAAATCTTCTTACGAATCCGTCTGTTATAAGATCAAATGGCAAAGCCGCAATGGAGACTGCCAGGTCAAGGCCATGGAATATGTACGGAAAGGATATAACAAAAGCGATTATCAAATATTTATGAAATAACTGCTGGATCTATCCGGCAATAACTTTTTAAAAAACGAAAATCAACAAGAGATATACGTATTTAAAAACAGGGATCTGGATTTACCTTTTTCTATTAATTTTTGAAGGTGCATTGCGAAAGTGGTTATTGCCGGGATTAGCTACTCCTCTTCTGATTGTACGCGATCCGGTTGCCCTGTGGCTGATTCTGTTGAGCTGGAAGGAAAACCTGCTTCGTGCAAATATCTATCTTAGCGGTACCATTTTACTGGGCATCATCAGTTTTTTTACCGCCATTTTCTTTGGTCACGGAAACATGTTTGTTGCCTTGTTTGGTGCGAGGATCTTTCTTCTTCATTTCCCTGTCATTTTTATTATCGGACGTATTTTCAATAAAGAAGATGTAATAAAACTCGGCAAAGTGATTCTATGGCTTTCTATCCCCATGACCGTTTTGATTATTTTACAATTTTATAGTCCGCAATCTTCCTGGGTTAACAGAGGTGTCGGGGGAGACCTGAACGGCGCCGGTTTTAATGGCGGGGCCCTGGGTTATTTCAGACCTCCCGGTACATTTTCGTTTACTAATGGAAATACACTTTTCTACAGCCTGGTTGCCTGTTTCGTATTTTATTTTTGGATCAATCCGAAATTGGTTAACCGGGTCTTGTTGATTGCGGCCAGCATTTGTTTGTTTATCTCAATACCCATATCGATCAGTCGTACTTTGTTTTTCCAGGTGGCTGTGTCGTTGGTTTTCGCAAGTCTAGCATTAATGAATAACCGGAAATATTTGGGAAGGCTGGTCGTTGCCGTTATGGCCAGTACGATCGTTATTCTCCTGCTTTCAATAATGCCGATGTTCAGTACGGCTGTAGAAGCATTCTCCGTGCGGTTTGAAAATGCCAGCGAGTATGAAGGCGGACTAAAGGGTACTTTGGGAACCAGATTTTTAGGCAGCATGACCGGATCATTTTCAAATTTTACCGACCTTCCTTTTTTTGGGTACGGTTTAGGTATGGGAACGAATGCCGGAAGCCAGTTACTTACAGGGAAAGTGAATTTTTTAATAGCGGAAGAAGAATGGCCCAGGTTAATCGGTGAGATGGGTACGCTATTGGGAATTTTCGCCATATTGATCAGAGTCGGCCTAGCTGTAAAAATCACAGCAGCATGTTACCGGAAATTAAAATTTGACGAGTGCCTGGCGTGGATGGTATTGAGCTTTGAAATATTACTACTGATAAAAGGTCAATTAGGTCAGCCCGTTTCTTTAGGTTTTTTTGCCCTGGGCGGAGGACTTGTGTTAGCCGCCCTGAAGCCCGGCGAGAATCCGGATGGGCAAAAATCTAAAAATAATATGAAGAAGAGAATTCGCATCCCTGTTCCGGACAGAGAATCTGCATTAATGAGTGAAAATGACCTCTGATACTATTTATGAATATCATCATTTTCGCACATCCTGAATTTATTGCACATCAAAGTATGCCGAGATATGCAAAAATTCTGGCAGAGGGAATGAGATCCCGGGGTCATGATGTAAATCTTTGGTTTCCGCATTCATACTTTGCAAGAATATCTTCCCACGGGAATTTCCATAAATGGCTTGGCTATATCGATCAATATATCGTTTTTCCATTTCAGGTAAAAAAGCAACTAAAAAATACTTCTTCAAAAACGCTATTTGTTTTTTCAGATCATGCTCTCGGGCCCTGGGTGCCCCTAGTGAATAATCGACCGCATGTAATACATTGCCACGATTTTCTTGCGCAACGTTCGGCGATGGGAGAAATTCCTCAAAATGAATTGGGTTGGACAGGCAGAGTATATCAGCGACTAATTAAAAAAGGATTTTTGCAGGGAAAATATTTCATTTCTATTTCAAAAAAAACAAAGCAGGACCTGCACAGGTTTCTTTCTATTACGCCATTAAAATCGGAGATGGTTTATAATGGATTGAACCAGGAATTCAAATATCTGAACGTCGATGATGCCAGGAAAAAACTTGCGATTAGTACCGGTATTCACCTTGAGACCGGATATATTCTTCATGTAGGAGGAAATCAATTTTATAAAAATCGAATGGGTGTGGTGGATATTTATGACCAATGGCGGACATTCAGTAAAAAAGATCATCCTCTAATATTAATAGGCGAGTATGCCGACCCGGCCCTGCGGAGACGGCATATGGCTTCTCCATTCCGGGAAAGTATACATTTCTTATCTAACAGGAATGATGAATTTGTCAGAAATGCATATTCCGGTGCTCTTGTATTGCTTTATCCATCAATTGCGGAGGGCTTTGGATGGCCCATTGCTGAAGCAATGGCGTCGGGTTGCCCGGTAATCACGACAGACGACGCTCCCATGAATGAGGTCGCCGGAGAAGCAGGGTTTCTGATTCCAGTCATGCCCATATTACCAAATGAAATTTCCGGTTGGGCCCAGCATGCAGGACTTCTTCTCGAAGAAATTCTGAATTTCCCCTCAGAAAAAAGGGCCTGCATTATTTCTAAAGGAATGGAAAATTCCAAACGATTTGATCCCCGGAAAATGCTGGACAAAGTTGAATCGATATATAAAGAAATCGCAGGTGAATCATGACGAAAATTCATCCAAATTACCACGACCGTTGAAAGTACTTCATGCGACACATCAGATGAACCCTAAAGCAGGTGGTGTTTCGCAGGCAATTGTAAACATTATTGAGGGTCTTTCAGAATTGGGCGTCGAAAATGAAGTAATAAGCCTGGATGCCGCCTCCGAAATTCCTCACGGAATCATGGTACATGCCCTGGGACCGGGAAGCGGGCCATGGAGCTATAGCAAAAAGTTAAAGCCGTGGCTGACAGAACATTTATCATCTTTCGACATCATCATTATCCATGGACTGTGGCTATACCATGGTTATTCAGTTAGTAAAATGATCAGGCATTTTAAAAAAAATAAAATTACATCAGAGCCATCGGGCAAAAACAATCAACGGCTTTTTACAATGCCGCATGGTATGCTGGATCCATATTTTCAAAAAACCCATGGTAGAAAATTAAAGGCGTTGAGAAATATTGTCTATTGGAAATTTATCGAACAATATATTGTTAACGGATCAGATGGAATTCTTTTCACTTGTCAGGAGGAAAGTATACTTGCGAGAGAAACGTTTAAACCATACAGGCCAAAACGTGAGTTGATTGTCGGGCTGGGCGTAAAAAAACCTCCTTGTTTTTCAGATATTATGCAAACAGAATTCCTGAAAAAATGTCCACAACTAACCGATCAAACACCCTACATTCTGTTTCTAAGCCGGATACATCCCAAAAAAGGAGTTGATATACTTATACAGGCTTATGAGAATTTGTTCAGGAAATTATCTGACATGACCTTACTACCAAAGTTAGTGATCGCCGGGCCCGGAATAAATACATCCTATGGGCAGGGTATCCTGAAAAAAGTTTCTGAATCACAAAGGATAAAAAATTCCGTTTATTTTCCGGGAATGCTGGAAGGAACAGCGAAATGGGGTGCATTTTATAATGCTGTTTTTTTCATTCTGCCAAGTCATCAGGAGAATTTTGGTATTGCCGTAGTAGAGGCGATGGCCTGCGGTAAACCGACTGCGATCACAAACCAGGTTAATATATGGAGGGAAATCGAGGAAGGAGGGGGTGGATTTGTTTCGGAAGATACCCTAAGTGGCATTGAAGGAATCCTGGAAAAATGCATTTCCCTGAAAGATGACGAAATAAAAATTCTCGGGTTACGGGCTAAAACTCTATTCCAAAATGAATTTTCAATTATCCCGGCTGCAAAAAGATTATTGACAGAAATAACAGCGGTTATATCTTCTTCAACACCTGCTACACAACCACAATGAAGTATCAGGATTTGAATTTATTCAGTGTGCCGGCGGAATTTCGTGGGAGATCTAAATTTATTGTACAATTATGGTGGCTGGTACAGAGTACGTTATTCCAGTGGTCACCGCAATTTTTGTACAACTGGAGAAGCTTTCTTCTCAAAATGTTTGGAGCGGAAATTGGTAAAAATGTAAAAGTCAGGTCCACTGTGAAAATAACTTATCCATGGAAAGTAAAAATCGGAGACTTTAGCTGGATCGGAGATAACAGCGTATTATATAGCCTCGGTGATATTCAAATAGGTTCACATGTCGCTATTGCCCACCGGGTCTATCTGAATACAGGAGGTCATCATTATCAAAAACTGGCATTTAATATTTTCTCAAAGCCCATCATTATTGAAAATGAATGCTGGGTAACAAATGACGTATATGTGGCGCCCGGCGTTCGCATTGGTGAAGGAACGATCGTAGGTGCCAGAAGCAGTGTATTCAAAGATTTGCCGGCCGGTAAAATTTGCACAGGAACCCCTGCAACACCAGTCAGGGACAGATAAGCAATCAATTATGAATAAAATTATTGTCACCGGAGGATCCGGTTTTATCGGTACCAACCTGATTGGCTGCCTGTCGAAAAATTTCCAGGTTTTGAATATCGACAAACATTCACCGGCCAATGCCGCGTTCACTTCAACCTGGAAAAAGATCGATATACTTGACTACAGTGGTCTGGAAAAAGAAATCCTGCACTTTTCTCCCGATTATATCATACACCTTGCCGCCATCACGGATCTCAACGGCAGAAATCATGATTATTATAACGCCAATGTGGAAGGAACTGAAAATATCATCCGCATATGCGGGAAATTAAACCATTTAAAAAAAGTAATATTTACTTCTTCCATGTATGTATGCAAACCGGGCTATATTCCCAAATCTTACGATGATTATAAGCCCCACACATTATACGGAGAAAGCAAAGTAAAGGGCGAGCTTTTAGTGAAAAAAATCACAGACCCTCATATCAAATGGGTTATTATCAGGCCTACCTCCATCTGGGGTCCCTGGTTCGGAATACCCTATATTGATTTTTTCAATATCGTTTACAACGGAAAATATTTCGACTTTGGACGCACCTGTTCAAAAACATATGGGTATGTAGAAAACATCGTTAACCAAATCGCGAAAATTCTAATATCGGACAATGCAAATTTTAAAACCCTGTATCTGGGTGATAATCCACCCATCCAAATTTCTCAGTGGGCAAATGAAATTTCTCTTGACCTACGCAGAAAAAAAATAAAAAGAATCCCATTCTTTATTATTAAGTCCGCATCTATTTTCGGAGACATACTTTCGAAGCTTTCCATTCGGTTTCCCATTTCAAGTTTCAGACTGTCAAATATGACTACAAATAATATACTTCCGCTGGATGAGATTTATGAAATTGCCCGGGATCTGCCTGTAAGCAGGGCGGAAGGAACGAGGGAGACCATCAACTGGTTGATAAACCACAAAGGTTATAAGAGGAAATAATACAGAATGGCCACAACGACCAAAATAATTTTTTCGCTTTTAATCCCTGCCTGCATTTTTACAACAAGTAACAGTTCTGGCAAGTGCCTGAAAAAGCAGGAAAATAAACCCAAGCTGATTATGTTTCGGTTTACGCTGAGTGAAAGCGCCCTCACCAGTGCCGGCGTTTACACAAGTGACGGTGTATTAATACGAACTCTCTGGAGTGGTGTCAGATATTCCAAAGGAGTACATGATAGCAGTTGGGATGCAATAAACGATGAAGGCAAATTTGTCGACCCGGGCAATTATACAATTAAGGTGCTTTCAAACAATGTTACCTATACCTGGGAAGGAGTCATCGGAAATACCTCAACATCAAAAAGCGGCAACCAGGTTCATGCGTCCTTTTCAGCAATGAATGGTATCACCATAAGCGGCAACTATGCCTATTATAGCATGGGTTATCCCGAGCAGCATCCATCGCAGGCCAAATTTAATTTAGCATCGCCTAATATAAGAGAAGTAATAAATCTTCCTTCAGCCGGATCGGGGCAATGGACCCTTTTCCTGGATGCCGATGCAAATAATGTGTATTATGCCGGATTTGATGCTTTTTCAAATAACGCATCTTCCTGGTTCATTTTCGCGTCTGGAATTAATACGAATGATCAATATACTTTTCCAGCCGGAAGGCCCTATAAAACTGCATGGAATACAACATACAAAAGCACCATCGATCAATTGAATGATGTTCATGGAACCATTACGGGCCTAGCTGTCCAAAAGTATTCAAACTTTTTATTCGTCGCCCATCGTGATTTGAATTTGATCAAAGTATTCGATAAAAATTCCGGTGCCCTGATAACCAACCTGAATTTTACCTCGCCGGAAACACTGACTACAGACCCTGATAATAATTTATGGATAAGGTCCGGAAAGGTTATTAGCAAATACAATGTTTCGAAAAACGGGCAGCTCTCTTCTTCAGGTATTATCATTTCCGGGTTAGAAAGTCCACTGGCGATGTCGGTGAATCCGGATAATTCCTGTTTAGCCATTATAGACGGAGGAACCAGTCAGCAAGTAAAAGGTTTCAATACCTTGAATGGTTTGCCATTATGGACATTGGGGCAGGTCGGAGGATATTCAGCCTCGCCAATTGTTGCAAACGACAAATTTTATTTTAGTGATCAGCGGGACAGCGCGACCCGGTTTGGTGCGTCGTCTTATATTGCCTTCCAGCCGGATGGTTCTTTGTGGGTCGGAGATACATATAATTACCGGATACAGCATTTTGCAAAGAACAGAAGTTTTGTCAATACCGTAATGTTTTTACCACATTTCCGATGCACCGGTATTGATGGAACCAATCCTGCCAGGGTCTTTGCCGATTATCTTGAATTCAATGTGGATTACAGCAAGCCGCTTTCCTCTGAAAACGGTTCGTGGACCCTGGTCAGGAATTGGAGATATACAGTTTTAAATGAGTATGATGATGAATTCAACAGATTAAAATCACCTGCCACGCTTGGTAACGGAAGAACTTATGCCTTGCAGCTGAATAATGTGACTGATATATATGAGATTGTTGAACTCACGGCGACAGGTATACGATATACAGGTGTAACATCTCCCAGGTATTCACTGATCATGCCTAATGGAAGTATTCGCAGGATCTCTGTACGCAGTATCGGAAATCCCACTTCCATGTACGAAAAAGCTTTAGCCGGATTTGACGCTAAACAGAATCCCGTGTATGCCGATGAAGTTCGTTTAACAGAAACTCCGGATATAAACATTAATGATCCGGTAACTGTGGGGGTTATACGGTGGGAAGGATACGTACTCAATTCTACGGATAGCGGGTACTATATTACCTATGAAGGCGGATCTCCGAACTACAGCCATTCCAGTAATGAATGGCATTTGGGCGCATTGAAAAATAATTTGTGGATGTTTAAAACGGCCAAAGGAACGTATCCAAGTTATAATGGTCCCTATCCTGCAGACGGAAGATATGACATGGGCAACACCGTTCAGTATCCGGGTGGTCCCATACTCGTAGAAGAAAATAATATATTCTGGGGATACCACGGAGAGTTCTGGAAACAAACTCAAACAAATAAATGGCAGCATGTATATGGTGATGGATTACTGGTCGCTGTATTTGGCGTAACCGGAACGGAATTTGGAGGGAATGGAGCTGTTTCGCCTGCGCAAATGGCAGGCAATGTGCTCTCCGCCGGCATGGTAAAAGTTGGCCCGGATTATTATTTATATCACTGCGACGAAAGTTATCACGGAGGCATCCACAGATGGAAAATATCAAACCTCCATTCGATTCGGGAACAGAGTATACATATTAGCCTGACTACGGAGCATTAGAAACTATTTTCTTTTTGAAATTAAAGTTACCAAACCACCTTCGGATATAATCCGGTTTAAAGATTAATCGATTGAAAACTTCTAAAAATTCATGTAATGTTAACCAGATTTATTTACCCATTAACTCTAAGAGCAAGAATTAGTTGGAGGCTTCAGAAGCTCTTTTCAAACATTGATGATAAAAATATCCTGCTCCATTTTGATAAAAGACTCAAAATGGATCTGTCAAAAAATGATGTTGGACATCAATCTATCATCTTCAATGGTTTTTACGAATTAGAATTAACAAAGACCATTGTAAAACTCGGAATAAAGGGAGGAATATTGGTAGACGTAGGCGCAAATTATGGGTACTTTTCGTGTTTATGGGCAACTCAAAATCCCATAAATAAAGTATTTGCTTTTGAAGCCTCACCTGTTAATTTACAACCGTTGAACAACAATGTCAATAAAAATAACCTGTCCGGAGCGATTACAATAATTCCAAATGCCATTGGGAAAGAAAAGGGAAAACTAAAGTTTGACCTGGCAACCGAAAATAAACAAACTGGTTGGGGAGGGTTTTCTTTAAAGAACAACGCGCGCGCTATAAACGTGGAGGTTGATACCCTGGATAATTACGCAGAGAAAAATAGCATATACAAAATCGACGTCTTAAAAATCGATACAGAAGGTGCTGACACCTGGGTCCTTTACGGCTCAAAAAGGCTTCTTCAGGAAAAGAAAATTGATCATATTTTCTTTGAACACAATTTCGAGAGAATGAAACTTTTAAATATTACAGATGGTGAAGCGAAAAGTTTTTTGGAGAGATTCGATTATATAGTAGAACAGCATTCTCCAACCGATTTCTATGCATATCCCAAAGCTAAATCATCGTATCATGTGAGCACTAAAGCGAGCGAAACAATACATTGAAACATCTGCCACGCGCCGCTATTTATCGGATATATTATTTAATTGTAAATAAATACTTGTAATAAAAAAAATATATAAAATAAATATATTCAACCAGGAATCACCTTTTCGGAATGTTGGATATGAATTTGCAGTAAATTACGTACTCCCTCATCTTTGACTATACGCGTTCCCTACCCTACTGCAGAACCTAGTTACTAGGATTTTTTTTCCCTGCCTCTTCTGCTTGCCGTCATACTGTTTGCCATCCTGCCATAGAACTTGCCATATTAACACATTTATTTCTTAATTGCTTAATTCAATGTTATGCAAAATCAAAGAATTCTTGTATTAAGTAGCAACTATTATCCAGAACCCACCGGCATTGGGAAGTTCAATGGTGAAATGATAGAATGGCTCTCAAAAAACGGATTCGAATGCGGTGTAATAACCACTTTCCCCTATTATCCTTACTGGAAAACCCAGTTTCCCTATATAAATAAAATTTTCCGTTATAAAACCGAACTGGAAAAGAAAACCGGATCGGGAGATATCAGAATTTACAGATGCCCTCACTACGTTCCCGAAACACCTGTCGGTAAAAAAAGAGTATTCAGCGATTTTACTTTTTTTGTCAGCGCGTTCCTGCGATTGATTTCAATCATTCTATTTAAAAAGAAATATGATTGTGTTATATCCATAGCGCCCCCTTTTCAGATCGGTCTCCTGGGGCTGATGTACAAGAGACTACGGGGCACAAAACTTATCTATCATATTCAGGATCTGCAGATCGACGCTGCGTTTGAACTGGGCATGCTGAAAGGGAAAAAAATCTTTAAGGTGATGCTGGCCATTGAAAGGCGTATTATCAAAAAGGCAGATTTTGTCAGCACTATTTCAGATGCCATGATTGAAAAAATCAAACTGAAATATGGCAGAGATGTTATTCTTTTCCCCAACTGGGTGGATACAAATGCCTTTCACCCGATACAAAATCAGGAAGATTTCAGAAAGGAATTCAATTTCTCAAAAACAGATAAAATCATTTTATACTCCGGCGCCATTGGCGAAAAGCAGGGCCTTCAAACGCTGATCTATTCTGCGAAAGATTTGATCGGTCATAAAGATATCAAAATTGTCATCTGTGGATCCGGGCCCTACAAAGAAAAGCTCATCGATCTGGCAAATCAACTGGAACTCGATAATGTTATTTTCATGCCCTTGCAACCAATGGAAAAATTAAATCAGTTTCTCAATGTCGCTGATCTTCATTTAGTGCTTCAAAAATCAAATGTAAATGACCTGCTGATGCCCTCCAAGCTAACAAATATACTTGCAGTCAGCGGCTTGGCGCTGGTCACGTCAGAGCCCAAGACAAGCTTGTTCTCATTGATAAAAGAACATAATATCGGTATTTTGATCGAGCCGGAAAACCAATATTCTTTAACAGAAGCCATACTGAATTCAGTAAAGGGAACTTACAGGGATTTAAAAACAAATGCCCGGAAATTCGCCGAAGAATACCTGATGATTGACAATATATTGCCGAGATATTTCACCCAGGTAAAAATTATCGAAAAAAGAATCAAACATTTTACGGAAGAGCAAATTATTTATGCTCTTAAAAAGGCCGATATCGGTATCGGCATTTCAGAGGTTTGCAATATTCTGGGTATCAGTCAGCAGTCTTATAATGGACAAAAGGAAAATAATAAGGATGCAAAACTTAATGGCCAGGCATCGGCCCAGCAAAATGTAAAATTCTTCCCGAATCCAACGATCACCAAAGAAATAGTCGATACACCGTAGTTACAGTTTTATCCAAAACCATTTCAATGTATTTTTCGACGGACAAATTTCTGGATAAGAATTATTTAAAAGGATTTCTTACGACCGCTTACCTGGCGGCCCTCACTTACCTGACATTCTTTTCCAGAAGGAGAAGGCATTCCTATGGACATGAAAAAAATCTGATTCCCTTTCAGGTGTTCCGCGATTTCAGGCATATTCACGATATGGGTGCGTTCAACTATTTTTCCAATCTGTTTGGAAATATTGTTTTATTTGTTCCGCTTTCCTTCATATTCATCTCGATATTCAGGGTTTACAAATTATCTGCCATACTTATTTCGAGTTTGATCCTGAGTTTTGTCATAGAATCACTACAGTATATTTTCGAAGTCGGCTATGCGGATGTGGACGATATCATGTTAAATGTAACGGGTGCTGCCGCAGGTTATTACTTATACTTTTTTCTTGAAAAGAGATTTAAAATTTGATGGTCTCTAAACTTACCTCATAACAAACATGAACAGCCGGTATATCAATTTATTTCGTTTCCTCTTCGTTTGTGGAGATCTCGTTGCATTAAGCCTAGTACATATCTGGCTTATATTAAATTTTAAAGGCGTTCCTACAGATAACGACCGTCCTTACGGATTGCTTTTTCTGGTTGGAAATATGGGTTGGCTGATCTCTGCTTACGGCGTGGGGCTATATGCGGAGGATTCTCATTCTGATGTTTATCATTTTATCAAAAAGACCATTAAGGCATTTATTATTTTCGTAATCTGCATTCTGATTTTCGTCTTTCTTTATCATTATCCATATTCACGTCTTTTCATCCTGATCAATTTTTCCGGGTTTTTCTTTTTCCTGATGCTGACCAGGATTTTGATGATCGGTGTTTTTTATTCTTTGAACAAGTCAAACCAGGTTTCCAAAAGAATCGTTATCGTGGGTTACAACGATGTGGCAAAGAGATTTGCTGAACGTTTTAGTGTTACCCGCAGAAATTTTCGCGTTGATGGATATTTCGAGGATCCCGACCTGATCAGTGAACTAACCAAACTTCCGATCATCGGGAACATTGACGAATGTGTTGACTATGCGATCAGCCATAATATCCATGAAATTTATTCGACTATTTCACCTGAAAAAAATATACGTATATATGAAATGGCCAAACAAGCTGAAAAATCCCTGATACGATTCAAGTTTATTCCTGACTTCAAATTATATGTAAACAGGGAAACTTATGTCGAATACCAGGATAATTTCCCTATTCTTTCTCTTCGTCCCGAACCACTGGAAGATCTTGTCAACAGCGCAAAAAAAAGATTTTTTGATATCATTTTCAGTTTACTCGTTATTGTTTTGATTCTCTCATGGCTTATTCCCATTCTGGCCCTGCTGATCAAAATCAGCTCCCGTGGCGACATTTTTTTCAAACAGGTCCGGTCAGGAAAGAACAATGTGCAGTTTACATGCTATAAACTTAGAACAATGACAAAAAATAGCGAAGCTAATACGAAGCAGGTGACACAAAACGATTCGCGGATTACACCCCTTGGCCGGTTTTTTCGTAAAACGAATCTGGATGAACTTCCGCAATTCGTAAACGTACTTTTGGGCAATATGTCCGTGATCGGTCCGCGGCCACATATGCTTGCGCACACAAATATGTACTCCAAAGCACTGCAGAATACATGATACGTCACTTCCTGAAACCCGGAATTACAGGTTGGGCCCAGGTGAACGGCCTTAGAGGCGAAATCAAAGATGAAAATCAACTTCGAAGCCGCATCGAGCATGACATCTGGTATATGGAAAACTGGAGCATCTGGCTGGACCTGAAAATAACATGGTTAACAATATATAATACTCTGAAAGGTGATAAAAATGCCTACTAAGAATAATTGAAACCACCTAATCCGTACTCGTGTGAAAGCCGCTTCACAGACAATCATGTTTTTTATATCCGTTGATTGTCTGGCACAACTTTTCCCTGTTAAGAGTCAGCTCGCTTCGACTGCTTTTCCAGTGTGTACTGCTGGTACTTTTAAACAACTAACCGTTCCGATGGGCAGCACACATATCATGCTTCTGCCCAATTGCACGGCAGACAGTATGGAATACCTCGATACAAATCCCTTCTGGTATTCATTTACATGTTTCACCGGAGGAACTTTGGGATTTCTGATCACACCCAGTGACCCCGGCGATGACTATGACTGGATGATCTACGATATTACCGGTCATGATCCGGATGATGCTTACACAACAGTGGGTTTGATTGATTCAGGTAACTGGGCCGGGACTCCCGGATTAACAGGGTCGCGAAACGGCGGCAATGCGCGAATCGAATGCGCCACATTCCCACCCGATAGTATTACATCATTCAGCAGCATGCCGGTGCTCGCGGAAGGCCATCATTACCTCCTTTTTATAAGCCATTATAACCAGACAGAAAGTGGTTATTCTCTGTATTTTGGCGGCGGCACGGCCATTATATATGACTCCGGGACCAAGCCACTGCGTGCTTCATTCACAACGAATGGTGGCATGTGTCCGCAGGATTTAATATCATTCAATAATACAAGTACCATCGATCCCGTTTCATGGTACTGGAATTTTGGTGACGGCAACACCAGCGAAGACAAAAATCCGGGCAGTCATCTGTTTCCCCATGTGAATGGAGGAAAAATATTTAACGTAAGCCTTATTGCCGAAAACAGTATCGGTTGCAAGGATACAGCAACAGCACAAATTACCAAACTCCAAAGCTGTGAAGTAACGGTGCCCAACGCATTTACCCCGAATGGCGATGGCCTAAACGATTACCTTTATCCCGTTAATGCCCTGAGTCTTAACGATCTTGAGTTCAGGGTATTTAACCGTTTTGGACAACTCATATTTGAATCCCGTGATGCTGCGAAGAAATGGGACGGCAGATTAAATGGTCAGATGCAGCCAAACGGAACCTATATATGGTTGCTTCATTATACCGATTATTCAGGCAGGATTGTGAAAGAGACCGGTTCAACACTGCTAATACGATAAGAACATTCCCTCCCAAACATCTTCCGCGCTTCGGTCACCTCACCCACTTAGTTTTGGAATCCATATTTTTGCCGACTATTGAACGGATCGTGAATTCAAAACCGACCTTTCTATAGAGGAATTTTTTCAGGCGAATTCCCGCACTGTCCGCAAATGCGGTCAGTGACAGCTAATTTTAAAATATGGAAATAAATTACCGTATCGCGGTGATCGGACTGGGTTATGTAGGCCTTCCACTCGCCGTCGAATTCGCAAAAAAATACCCGGTTGTTGGTCTTGATATCGATAAAAACCGGGTGAACGAATTGATAAGTGGAAGGGACCAGACTTTGGAGATCGAAGACGCCGATTTGAAAAAAGTGTTATCCGGTACCCCCGGATTAAAAGGTCTCTATTGCACCGATATTGTTACTGATATTGTTTCATGTAATTATTATATCGTAACGGTGCCAACACCCACAGATAAACATAATAACCCGGATCTTGGTCCCGTTTATAAAGCAAGCGAAACCGTTGGAAGTGTTTTGAAGAAAGGTGACATCGTCATTTACGAATCCACTGTTTATCCGGGTGTTACTGAGGAAGAATGCGCCCCGATACTGGAAAAAATCAGCGGACTAAAATTTAATATCGACTTCTTTTGCGGTTATTCTCCGGAACGGATTAATCCGGGAGATAAATTGCATACCGTATCTAAAATTCTGAAAATAACCTCCGGATCAACACCGGAAGTTGCAAAAAAAGTAGATGCTCTTTACAACACGATCATTGAAGCCGGAACACATCCGGCCCCATCCATTAAAGTAGCAGAGGCAGCAAAAGTGATTGAAAACTCCCAAAGAGATATCAATATTGCATTTGTAAATGAACTGGCTAAGATATTCAATTTGTTGGGCATTGATACCACGGCAGTACTGGAAGCTGCAGGAACAAAATGGAATTTCCTTAAATTCAAACCAGGCCTGGTTGGCGGCCATTGTATCAGTGTGGATCCATACTATCTCGCACAAAAAGCAAAAGAAGCGGGCTATCATCCTGAAATTATACTCGCAGGAAGAAGACTGAACGATAGTATGGGGGCGTATGTGGCCAGTGAAACCATCAAACTGATGATAAAAAAAGAGATCCCGATTAAAAATTCCAGTATTTTGATATTGGGTTTTACATTCAAAGAAAATTGCACAGATGTGCGAAACACAGGGGTGATTGATATTGTTCGTGAACTGGAGAGCTATCAGGCGAATGTAAGTATTTGTGACCCATGGGCCGAACCGGCCCACGTTAAACATGAGTATGGAATTACTACCACTAATATTCTGAGCGATGGCTCTGCAAAATACGACGCAGTTATTTTAGCTGTCGCTCATGATGAATTCAATAAATTAAAAATCCGCGAACTCGTAAATAAAAACTCTGTGATATATGACGTTAAAGGTGTTTTAACCGGGGGAAATTTTGATGCCCGTCTCTGATCATGTATCAACATCCCTATCATATCGTTGATTTAAGTAAATATTCTTTCTTAATAACCGGAGGTGCCGGATTCATTGGCTCAAACCTGGCTGAATATCTGATCAGGCATCAGGCCGGCAGGGTAAGGGTACTCGATAACCTGAGCACAGGGTATCTGAAGAATATCCAGCCTTTTTATTCCCATTCTTCCTTCGAATTTATCAATGGAGATATCAGGAATCTGAAAACCTGCCAGGTTGCTGTATCAGATATGGATTTTGTTCTTCACCAGGCTGCATTGGGTTCGGTCCCCAGGTCAATCCTTGATCCCATCACAACCAACGAGGTGAATATTTCCGGTTTTCTAAATATGCTGGTTGCCGTAAAAGAAAGTGGTGTAAAACGAATGGTGTACGCGGCTTCATCATCAACTTATGGAGATAGCAAGGAACTTCCTAAAGTGGAAGAAAAAATCGGGAACCCGCTTTCTCCTTATGCGGTCACAAAATATGTGAACGAACTGTACGCAAATGTTTTTGCTGCCACTTATAAAATGGAATTAATTGGTCTTCGATATTTTAATGTGTTCGGACAAAGGCAGGATACCAATGGAGCATATGCTGCTGTTATACCAAAATTTACAAATCAGTTATTGAGTAACCAGTCCCCTGTAGTCAATGGCGACGGCAATCATTCAAGAGATTTTACCTTTATTGAAAACGTGGTCCAGGCCAATATCCTGGCGCTCTTCACCAAAAACCAGGATGCCCTCAACACAGTTTATAATATAGCTTACGGGGAACAAACCACACTGAACCAGCTGGTTCTATTGCTAAAAAAATACCTTGCAGTATCTGATCCTTCCGTAACAGATATAAAAGTGATCCATGGGCCTAACCGGGAAGGAGATATTCCTCATTCTCTGGCGTCCATTGAAAAAGCCAGATCATATTTAGGTTATTCACCGGTCTTCAATTTCTCCGAAGGTTTGAAAATAGCGGTCGATTGGTATAGGAATAATCTGCGTTGACGGTTGGCAGTTGGCAGATTGCCTAACGCGTTACGCGTTACGCGTTGGGCTTAAAAAGGGGTTATTCTCTTTTTCATAACCGATCGTAGTCGGTTCCCCATGACCGGGATATACGATCACATCGTTTGGAAGAGTAAATAATTTATTGCGGATGCTATTAAATAAAACCTCTGTATCACCGCCAGGAATGTCAGTTCTGCCGATCCCCAATCTGAATAAAACATCCCCGCCAATCAAAAAACCCTGTTTGCTGTCATAAAATACAATATGGCCCACCGAATGACCCGGTGTAAAAAAAACTTCCAGGATATCCTCCCCCATCAGTATCTTATCCCCTTCCTTTAAAAAAATAATTTCACCTGAATAATTTTCAAACGGCATGCCCCAGCGAACGCCTGACTCCGGTGCGAATTTAAAGGTCCATAATTCTTTCTCCCCCATCTGCAATATCAGGTTATAATGCTCCGCTACCCATTTATTGCCAAAAACATGATCCAGATGGCAATGGGTATTTAACAAAAGATTGGGATGCAGGTGATGTTCTTTAAACCAGTGGCTCAGACTTTGCTTTTCTTCCGGAAAATAACAACCGGGATCAACCACGGCGCAGGCATCTTTTCCATTGTAAACCACGTATGTATTCTCTTGGATGGGGTTGAATATGAATCGTTTTACAGTAAGCATTCCGCCTTTTCTTTTTTAAATCTATTTCCCCGGTTTTAGGGATTGTCTTAACTTGAACCGGTTATTTCTTTAATTCCAAATAAGGTATGCAAGATCCGCATAAGTTGAAGTTGAAAGAATTTTTTTTTATAACGTCCGCCCTGTTTTTTTTTCTTTTTCAGGTTTCAGCCCAGATTGGTACCACTGAATTTGGCAAGAACCGGCTCCAGTTCAAAAACATGAAGTGGAAGTTTTACCAGACTCCCAATTTCAATACTTATTTTAATCAGAATGGACAACCTCTGGCCAAATATGTTTGCCAGGTCGCTGAGAAAGAATTGACCGGCATCGAACAACAGGTCGAATACGGGATGCAGCGCAGAACCAATATAGTGATGTACAACAGCTTTAATGAAATGGAACAGTCCAACATTGGGCTGGATATCGACTGGCAGTCCACCGGTGGCACCACCAAACTTGTGAATAATAAAATGATCGTTTATTATACCGACGATCACAATAAATTGCGGATCCAGATCCGTCAGGGAATCGCACGGGTGCTTGTTGAAAATATTTTATTCGGAGACGATCTGGGTGAATTTGCAGCCAATCAGACCCTGCTCGACCTGCCGGCATGGATGACCGATGGATATATTAACTACGTAGCCGAACCCTGGAACACGGAACTGGATGACCAGTTGAAGTCCGCCATGCTTTCGGGACGGTATACAAATTTTTACAACCTGGCATTCGAAAAACCTGACCTCGCGGGCCGTGCATTCTGGTATTATTTTGCCAACCGCTACAAAAAAGAAAATGTAACCTATTTCCTATATCTCGCACGTGTTTACCGAAATACCAATACAGCCGCGCTACGCATCTGTAAAAAGAAATTCAAGGAAGTACTGGCAGATTTCATGCAGGAAGAAGAAGAGTTATATCAAAAAGATATCCGGGGAAGAAGAAATTTCCCCAAGGGCAGTATTTCCGTTGTAGAGGAAGTGAGTGATAATACCGACTTTTTTCATTTTTCGCCCAATCCGGTTCCACGCAGTCAGACTTATGCCGTGGTGGAATTTGTACGTGGTCAGTATTGTGTGGTTCTACATGAAAACTTTGTGAACCGGAAGGTCCTCCTGAAAAACGGTGTCAGAAGTAACGACAAAAACCTCCAGCCGCATTACCCTCTGATTGCCTGGGATCCCCAGGGAACCCGGTTGGCCGTGACTTATTACAAGGAGGGGAAGATTCATCTTTTTGTTTATGATGTGGTATCGAAATATAAAAGAATCGTAACTGAGCTGGATTTTGATCAGATACAGGATATGAAATACATGCTCGATAATAACACCCTTATCCTGAGCGCCGTTAAAAACGGTCAGTCCGACATTTTTGAATATAACCTGTCCACTTCAGAGACCACACAGATCACAAACGATATTTACGATGACCTGGATGCCAGTTTTGTCACTTTTCCCAGTAAAACGGGTATCATTTATTCCTCCAACCGGCCCTCTGGCACAGCACCCACTGGAGATACGGTGCTGCCTTCCAATAACCGCTACAATGTTTTTTTGGTCGACAACTGGAATAAGAGTGAATTCAAACAGATTTCCCAGCTCACAGATCTGAAATATGGCAATGCGAGATATCCAATGCAATACAACAATTTTCATTTCACTTTTATCTCGGACGAAAACGGTATCAGCAACCGATATGCGGGATTTTTCTCAACCCGAAGGGCGGGCATCGATACAGTTTATAGAATAGGAGATGAAATACTGCACAATCCGGATCAGAATGAGTTGGATTCTGTTCTTCGTGCAAACAAAGAAACAGAACCGGATTCTATATATACCTTTTCCATCACGCATGATTCTGCCTATGTTTTCGCGCTGACCAACTACCAGTCTGGCCTGACCGAAACCAAGATTGCCGGTGAAACGGGTCAGGTTAGCGAAGTGCGACAGGAAGGTGATCTGAAATTCCTGTACAAACTCAAAGTGGATGAGTCTGCTCTTAAAAAGCGTAATATCAATCCGAGACTAACAGAATTCCGAAAAGAAACAATTGCTGCGGGTCAGATAGCCAATGGACAGGCTTTGCAATACCAGACAAAGAAGAAAACCGATACGGTAAAAGTGCAGACCGATATTTTTGAAAGCGAATTTGACAAGGACAAACTCGATACTGTATTAAATCAGAAATTAATTCTTCAGGCACCACCACCGGAACCCACCGATGCTGTTCTTAAGGACGCCAGGCTAGGCGATTACCGTCTGCTGTTCAGTGCGCAAAGTTTCACAGCAGGATTCAACAACGACGTACTTGTGACCCAGTATCAGCCGTTCACGGGGTCTCTGCCTATTATGCTGGGAGGTAATGAGCCGTTTAATGCCATGTTCAAAGCAACTGTGGTGGATTTGTTCGAAGATATCCGGTTTACAGGCGCCCTGCGTTTGCCCTTATTTGGCGGCAGCAGTGGTACCGGTGTTGGATTTGGAACCGGGGGAACCAATATCACAACTTTTGTACCGTCAGGAGGTTCTTTTTTTGATGGCGGCGGACAATGGTACGCCAGGATAGATTATTTAAAAAAACGCACTGATCTTTCCCTGGTTTATTTTCGGCAGACGGATGTAGGTACTTATCCATTAATAGATAATGGTTCGAATACTTATTCATTCGTTGACTCGAAATTATACACCAATCTGTTTGAAGCCATCATCCGTTATCCATTTGATAAGATCAAGAGTCTGCGCTATAGTGTAGGCGTTCGATCTGATAAAATAGGTCTCCGGCCCGCAGGTACCAGCGCCTACACCGGTGTGCCGCTATTTGATACGCTGGCTTTGAAATCTGACTATGTAGATAAGCAGGTCTTCCTGGTCAATCATCTCGAATATGTATTTGACAACTCGGTTATTAAGACGATCAATATCATGAATGGCCTGCGCTATAAATTTTATATTGATTTCAATTACCAGATCAATCAGCCGCAGGCAACCTATAACCAGCCCGGAGGGGAAGGAAGAAAGATGTTCAACTTTGGATTTGATGCCCGTAATTATTATCCGATCTATCGGAATTTTATCTGGGCTATGCGGGTGGCAGGTGATTTCTCCTGGGGTAATCAGAAAATGATTTACTATCTGGGTGGGCAGGATGGCTGGATGTTTCCAAAAGCTAACCAGTTTCCGCAGCCGGACATAACTCAAAATTATGCCTACCAGTCTCTGGCTGTAAACCTGAGGGGATATAACCAGAATGTAGCGAATGGAAATAATGCGATTACCATCAACAGTGAACTCCGTCTTCCGGTATTTACAACACTTATGAATAAGCCGATCAATAATGCCTTTATACGCAATTTCCAGCTTATTCAGTTCTTTGATTTTGGTACCGCCTGGGCCGGCTCACTAAAAAATATCGAACGACCCCAGGTTCATTATATGAATAATGATCCATCCATTCCGATAGATGTGACCATCAAAGCCGGAGGCATCGGTCCCTTTGCCGGCGGTTATGGTTTCGGAGCCAGAAGCACTTTACTGGGGTATTTCCTGCGTCTTGATGTGGGCTGGCAGATGAATACTTTCTTTGGCAATTCTCCGACCTGGCAGTTTGCAATGGGAGTGGACTTTTAAGCTTAACGCGGAACGCTTAACGCGGAACGCTATGTAGTTTCAGAACGGATCTTCTTTATTAAATTGATGATCATTGCTTTTATTGCATTGATTTTTTCAAATAAAATGGAGTATTGTTCTTCACTAATAAATGAAAGATCTTTTGTTAATAACAGGCAGTACTCCAATTCATGTGCTGAACCCAAAGAAATTTCCAGAAAGTGAGTGAAATCTTTTTCTGAGCTTCTGCTGCATCCTTCGGAAATATTAAATGGAATTGAATAGGCGGCCCTTCTGATTTGCCTGGTTAAACCATATTTTTCTGAATCAGGAAAGCAGGGTGCAATTTCTTTATATACTTTCATTGTCAGCTCATGCGACCTTGTCCAGACACTGAATTTTTTATAATCCCTCATAAAATTTATTGCAAATAAAATGAAAGGGACTTTTGGTTCCATGATCATTTAACCCTTTTTTACGGCGGAAAATACACCCTGGAGCTCGCGAATTTCACATACAGCGTTTTGCGTTCAGTATTCAGCGTTCTGCTTTCAGCGTTCTGCGTTCAGCGTTCAGCGTTCAGCGTTCTGCGTTCAGCGTTCTGCGTTCAGCGTTAAGGCTTATACCCTTCTTTCATTAAATATGCCCGCACTTTAACTGTTTGGTCTCCCTGTATAAGAATCTGTCCATCTTTAACAGCGCCGCCAGTACCACAATATTGTTTGAGTTTTTTCCCCAGGATTTCAAGATCTTCCCCCTTACCCACAAAACCGGTAATGGCAGTAACGGTTTTACCGCCTCTGTGGCGGGTATCCAAAATGATGCGCAGGTGCTGTTTGCCGGGCGGCAGCGTTTCTAAAGGAGAGGACCTTCCTGTCTGAAAATTAAAATCCGGATTCGTACTATAAACAAATCCATTTCCATCCGGAGTGTTTTTTTTTGCCAATGTATTGAGGTTTAATATAGAATGAATTCGAATTTACAAACGCTTTTTCAGATTTAGAATTTTGCTGGTCCGGGCCGTCTTCCATCGGCATTGCCTGCTGACACCACAAATATAAGTGCGCAAAAAAAGGATTTTACGGAGTGAAAACGTGGCCTACATAATAAAAATAATTTTTACGGGGTTCTTTATTAACTGATTTTTGTTTGATTAATGTCTGCTTCGGCATTTCTTCGGGACGACATCGTGAAACAAGCGAAGGATCACCGTAGCGGTCCCGAAGCCGTCATGAAACAGAAGTAACTTAAATAATACAAAAACACGAATAAATGCCTAAAAAGGTATTTCCGGGGTATATGATACTTGAAAAAAAATCAGGAAAAAATAAATTTAACCTGGCCTATGTCTCACTCCGTATTTTAAGCAAAAAGTGAAAATCACTGCGTATTAAGAAAAAACTAGCAGGAACAGGTTCCACCATTCAATGATTTACGCTTTAAACGTTACGCTTTCGGCCTAGATTGCTTTCAAACTCAAATCAAGACTCCGCGCCTGATGAATCAGGGCGCCGATACTGATAAAATCCACGCCCGTAGCAGCATATTCACGGATATTCTCCAGATTTATACCGCCACTTGCTTCTGTTTCAATTTTTTTCTGAACGATTGATAGTGCTTCGCTGAGTAGTGCCGGGCTGAAATTATCCAGCATGATCCGGTCCGCTTTTCCGGAAGCCAGCACCTCGTGAACATCCTGCAATGTGCGTGCTTCCACTTCTATCCTGAGACCTTGTTTATATTTCTGTGCATAATTGAACGCGTTTTCCAGGGCCTTTGTAATGCTGCCGCAATAGTCAATATGATTATCTTTTAGCATCATCATATCAAAGAGTCCGAAACGATGATTCATTCCGCCGCCAATCCGGACTGCCTCTTTTTCAAGCAGTCTGAATCCCGGTGTTGTTTTTCTTGTATCCAGAATTTTGGAAGAAAAATCTTTAATTTTTCCTGCGTATTGATGCGTGAGTGTTGCAATACCGCTCATCCTTTGCATGCAGTTTAATACCAGCCTTTCACAAATAAGTATTGTATGAACGAAAGCTTCAACCGTGAAGGCAATGTCCCCGGACTTCATCGACTCGCCATCTTTTTTCAGGGCCTGAAAAACAACGCCCGGTTCGTTATACCTAAATATTTTTTCAGCTATCTCCACTCCCGCCAGGATTCCATCCTGTTTGATTTTTAAGATTGCCTTGCCTTTCGCATCGGCAGGAATGACTGCGAGTGTGGAATGGTCCCCTTGCCCCAGATCCTCGGCCATAGCCGTCTGAATCAATGCCTGCAGGCGCTCATCGAAATTAGCTAAGGGCTTGGTCAATTAAAAAATTTGAGCAAATGTAAGCAGGATTGCAGAATCAGACCGACAAACGCCTCCTGCTTATGCAAGTAAGAAGCTTAAACGTTTTATCTGGAAGAAAATGAAAAGACAAAAAGGGGAATGGACCGGAAAATTTTCCTTCGTTCAGCGTTACGCGTTCAACGTTCCGCGTACTCAACATTCTGAAACCTGATCTCCTGTAGAAAATGCTTATCTCCTTTTTGCCGGAAGAATAGTGATGTTCTGTAGTTACCTGACCGCGTTTGCAGGATACCGGCACAAAAAACGGTGCCGCCACTTTCACCCTGCTGGGTAATTTTGAAATTCTGGACTACGTTGGTATTAAAGAAATCACCGATCACCATTTCAGCCTGAGTTTTGCTATATGTGTCGGACTTATCCGGAAGCGTTATGTCTACACGTACATCGAAGAAAGGGGATAAATGCGTAACATTACCGGAACGGATTGCGGTAACTACCACATCCATATTATCAAAACTCCGGTAAGAAACAAGGATGATCGCCATAAGAGCCAGAATCCATCCTGTTAGCCTTTTCATAAGAAATTGTTTACACCCTCAGAAAGCTAAAAATATGCCAAACTAAAAGCGGGGTCTTAAAAAGGCTTAAAACAGCCCATATGCGCTAACTTTGAAGGCATTATATCAATCACTTTATAAGAAAATGGCTAAAAAATCATCGATACTAATCATCATGGACGGGTGGGGACTGGGCAAAATACAATCCGCAGACGCCATACAACACGCAAAAACACCATTTGTGAGTTCCCTGTATTCAAAATATCCTCATAGCACCCTCATTACATGCGGCGAAGATGTTGGGCTGCCGGACGGGCAAATGGGAAATTCTGAAGTGGGTCATTTGAATATCGGTGCTGGCCGTGTAGTGTATCAGGAACTACAACGGATCAATGTGGCCATACGCGACGGATCTTTTGCAAAAAACCCTGTGTTACTACAAGCTCTTCGTAAAGCAAAAACTGAAAACAAAAAGCTGCACCTGATCGGACTCGTCAGCGACGGCGGCGTGCATTCACATATCAATCACCTCAAAACGATCATTGATTGTTGTAAATCCGAGTCCGTTGCCAACGTTTTCGTTCATGCGTTTACTGATGGCCGTGATACGGATCCAAAAAGCGGAATGAGATTTATAAAAAATTTGCAGGATCATCTGGACGCAACAGGTAT
>JABDFX010000003.1 GCA_013286315.1 Bacteroidota bacterium
CCGTCTCGGTTAATTGTCCGGGATTGATAGGAACTTCTTCTTCCCAGCAATTAAACAGGTTAACTTGTTTGTGAAACGGTCTCGAAAGGTCTTTAATATGCTGGTAATTGAAAGTGGCATCCGGGATTGATTTGCGATAAAAATTGATCAGTTTATTGGATCCGAACAGGATAGGAGTGCAAATTTCCAGCAGCCTGTTATCGGAAAAAGTTTTGATGGCCAGTTCGGTTCCGATACCGTTCAGGTCGCCGATAGAAATACCTATAACAGGTCTTTGTTGTGGAATGCTCATGTATTATTTTTCGATGATTAAAAATACGATTATTAGCCTGAAGGATGGTTTATTTTTGCTTTTATGACGCATTTGCAAAGACCGCTCAATCTGAAGAAATCCCTGGGTCAGCATTTTCTGAAAGATGAGTTGGTTTGCCAGTTAATCATAGATGCTCTCAAACAAAATAAATTTAATCAATTACTGGAAATTGGCCCGGGTGCCGGGGCTCTGACCAAACATCTCATCGGAATAGAAGGGGTGGATTTCAGAGCGGTTGAAATCGATCGGGAGAAAGTCGCTTTTCTAAAAAAAAAATATCCAGTCCTTCAGGATCGTATCATAGAGCTCGATTTTCTTCAAATGGAAAAACCTTTTGAGGGCCGCTTTACCATTATTGGTAATTTCCCTTATAATATTTCTACAGAAATTTTATTCAAAGTGTTGGGTTGGCGGGAAGATGTCGAAGGGGTGATTGGTATGTTTCAGAAAGAAGTGGCACTGCGTATTGCAGCTTCTGAGGGGAACAGAATTTATGGTGTTACAAGCGTACTATTGCAGGCTTTTTTTGATGTGGAATACTTGTTTGAAGTTAATGAGCAGGCCTTTAACCCGCCACCAAAGGTAAAAAGTGCGGTCATACGCCTCACCCCAAAGATTGAATCACCTCCTGTCAAAACTGAGAAAAAGTTTTTTTTACTTGTGAAAACTGCATTTAATCAACGAAGGAAAACTTTGCGCAATGCAGTAAAAAGCCTTTTCACTGATGAGGTTTTAATGGACCCTTTATTTAACAAGCGTGCGGAACAATTAACGATTTTGCAGTTCGCGGAACTGACCTGGAGAATGAAATAAGTATGGGAGTATGGGAGTATGGTTGTGAAAAGTTGGGAATCAAATAAAGGAATATTAGAAAAATTATTTGAAACATGCGAATCGGAAAAGTTTTTGTAACCGCAAAAGTGCATGAATACCTGATCGACCGCTTGGAAAAGAATGGGTTTGAAGTGGCATATGTTCCTCAAATCAGCTACGAGGAATTAAAGGACGTTATTTCAGATGCGGCAGGGTTGATAATTACAACCCGTTTAAAGATAGACAGACCCATGCTGGAAAAAGCAGGTTCTCTGAAATGGATAGGAAGACTGGGCAGCGGCATGGAATTGGTAGATGTAGACTATGCAATACAAAAAGGTATACAGTGTGTAAGCAGCCCGGAAGGAAACCGGAATGCGGTTGCCGAACATGCACTGGGCATGCTGTTATCCCTGCTGAATAATATTCCGAGAGCATCCCGTGAAGTAAAAGAGGGTAAGTGGATAAGAGATGCAAACCGGGGCATAGAACTAAAAGGTAAGACAGTTGGTATTATCGGTTACGGAAATACGGGCTCATCATTTGCCCGTTTATTGTCTCCTTTTGATGTAACCGTTTTGGCGTACGATAAATACAAATTCAATTTCGGGGCCGGGAAAATAAAAGAAGCCAATATGGAACAGCTGGGAAGGTATGCTAACGTGATCAGCCTCCATATACCCCTCACGGCAGAAACATATCATATGGCGGGAGACAGCTTTTTTGGTTCGTTAAAAAATAAGCCCTTTTTTATAAATACCAGTCGGGGTAAAACCCAGGATACAGCCGCCCTGATCAGAGCACTGGAGGCTGACAAGATATCCGGAGCTGCACTGGATGTGCTTGAAAATGAGAAACTCGAAAGTTATACGGCATCGGAAAAACAGCAGCTGGACCGCTTGTTAAGCTTTGATAATGTGTTATTAACGCCCCATATTGCAGGGTATTCACGGGAGGCATTTTATGAAATGGCCAAAGTGATTTTGGACAAATTGAACATTTAAGTTCAGGCATAAGGACTCGCTTTTCGTTAATAGGAGGTCTAACCGCCGGTTCGGGGAATACCCGCTCCTTATTTCAGTCAGTCTTAACAGTCCCTAAAAATACCTTTTTAATCAGATTCCTTATCTTTGCACAAATGCAACGCCTCCCAAAGGGCGTTGTATTTTTTTTCTTTTATAATAAACAGAGAAGGATTTATGAGTGGAATCACATATTTAACAAAGGAGGCACTCGAGAAACTGAGGGGTGAACTGCAAAAAATGAAGAGCATTGACCGGCCGGCAGCTTCAAGAGCTATTGCTGAGGCAAGAGAAAAAGGAGACTTGAAAGAAAATGCAGAATACGATGCAGCAAAAGAAGCACAGGGGCATCTGGAGGCTAAAATTCAGCGCCTGGAAGCAGATCTCTCCAATGTACGCATTTTGGAAGAAGGAAATATTGATACCAGTAAGGTGTCCATTTTAACCAAAGTAACCGTTACGAATCTGTCCAATAAAAAACAATCAACCTATCATCTGGTTTCCGAAAAGGAAGCAGATCTCAAACAGGGCAAAATCTCTGTAGCATCCCCCATCGGAAAGGGACTGTTGGGCAAGCAGGTTGGTGAAGTGGCGGATGTGATTGTTCCCGCAGGAAAACTTCAATTTAAGGTGGAAAATATTACTGTATAATCTGTGCACCGCTTCTTTCATGCATGATGAACATAAAGCAAAGAGGCAAGATTTGAACAGATTTCAAATTGCCTGCTTATTCAAGTTTGAAATGATCTTCGACTGGATTTTCCGAAACGCTTCTTCATTTAATTTTAATTTGGTCTTTTTGAAATCCATGTCGCTTACCTGATTTATAGGAATCAGGTGTAAGTGAGCGTGTGGAACTTCAAGGCCGACTACGGTGAGTCCGCAACGATTACAATTAAATGACTTTTCGATTGCTTTGGCGATCGGTTTCGAAAACACAAGTATTCTCGAAAGGAATTTCTCGTCCAGATCAAAAAAATGATCGGTCTCGATTTTGGGAATCACCAGTGTATGGCCTTCGCGCAGGGGATTGATATCGAGAAAAGCCAAGAACAAATCATCTTCTGATATACGATAAGCAGGGATTTCGCCATTGATGATACTTGTAAAGATGGTCATAGGAGGAAGTTAATAGTATGTGAGTATAAGAGTATGAGAGTGTATACGCAGTAAGATAGTTTTCATTTTAATATTGCTTTATCAAATTATTTATATGAACTCCCATACTCTCATACTCTCATACTCTCACCCTTGTTTCAAATGACTCGTTTCGGATTTTTCGCAATAAAATCATTCCATCCACTCAGTTTTTTTTCTGTAGATGCAGCAGAGCGGAATTGATAATGGTGGCAAAGCGCTACGGCCAGGGCGTCAGATGCATCAAAACGAACAATTTCCAGCCGGATCTCTAATACCTGTTGAAGCATTTTCCAAACTTGTTCCTTACCTGCATTCCCATTTCCCGTTATCGACTGTTTTATTTTTCGTGGTGCGTATTCAGTAACCGGGATGCCAGACTGCATGGCAGCGGCGATGGCTACGCCCTGGGCTCTTCCGAGTTTAAGCATGCTTTGCACATTCTTGCCATAAAAAGGCGCCTCAATAGCAAAATCATCCGGTTTATACTTTTTTATCAGTTGCTGTACAGTGAAATAAATAAGTTCCAGACGCTGATAAGCATCCATGCGTACGGGAACATGCAATACATCCATTTCAATAAACTTGGTTCGGGAGCCTTCAATACATATCAGGCCCCATCCCATCATCAGAGTGCCGGGATCAATACCAAGGATTATTTTGGAGTTCTTTTGCAGAGGGAACGCTATTTTTGATTGTGGTGCTGAACAAAAATATCAAATTAATAGTCAACTACGTTGCCGGGCCCGTCATAATGTTCTTTCTTTTCTACACGGTGATCCGCCAGCTGCATAAACAGCCGAATTGGAAAGATTCAATTCATCAGATGTTTGTTGCTGCGACAGGAAAACAGCAATGGAAATTATATTGCATGTTCTTACTCATGGTGATAAACTGGACATTGGAAACCACGAAATGGCAGATTGCTCTTCGACCGATACAGTCTATCCGGTTTGAACGGGCTTTCAAGGCGATTCTGGCAGGGACCTGTATTGCCTCATTTACACCGAACCGTGTGGGAGAATACCTGGGAAGAATGCTTTTCGTTGATCCGGGCAACAAAGTTGTTTCGGTTGCACCAACTATTCTTTGTAGCATGTCCCAAATGCTGGTAACGCTTACTGCCGGATCGGTTGGTTTATTTCTGTACCACTATTGGACCCCAGTCAGTCCCGAAGCCTGGTTGTCTCCTACATTATTCAAACCTGTTATTATTTTGACGATCCTGGCAGCGTTTGCATTACTCCTTGTTTATTACAGGTTTGATCCGTTGGTAAGAAGGGTGAATAAATGGCTGATAAAAAATAATAAAACATTTTCTGTTCCGAAGAATTATAGTTTCCGTGCCTTGTCAGGAATTCTGTTCCTTTCGACGGTTCGTTACCTGGTATTTATGCTGCAATATGGACTTTTGTTTTCTTTGTTCGGTATTCCATTACTTGGATTGCAGGTATTCACGGGCGTTAGTGTCATGTTTGTACTGATGGCTATAGTCCCCACGTTAACGTTTTTAACAGATCTCGGATTTCGTTGGGCCGTCGGTATTCAGGTATTTCAGGTGTACACCTTAAATACGGCAGGAATACTGGCGGTATCACTGGGCATCTGGCTGATTAATTTAATAATCCCTGCGTTAGTAGGGAGTTTATTAATTTTAAGGATCAAATTATTTAGTAGTAGATGAAATCAATTACCCTGATTATATGTGTTTTTTTATTTGGTATTTCATTGCCTTTAAAAGACGGGGGTGACTTTTGCGGTTTGCCAAATCAGGCTTTCCAGGCCAGTGAAAGTATTACTTTCAAAGTCTATTATACGCTGGCGGGTGTCTATATTGCTGCCGGTGAAGCCACATTTACCGTAGCCTTGGAAGAACTTAGTGGCAAACCAGTTTATCACGTTACAGGAGCAGGGAAAAATTATTCGTTTTTGGATAATTTTTTTAAGGTCAGAGACAAATATGAAAGTTATATTGATACAGCAACGTTGCAACCATTGAAATTTATCCGCAATGTCAGTGAGGGATCTTACAGGAAATATGAAAATGTAAGTTTTAATAAAACGGCTCATACAGCTATTACAAATTCGGGAGTTTTTAAAACACCGGATTGTATTCAGGACGTTTTAAGTACGATGTATTATGCCCGCAATATTGATTTTGATAAAATGAAACCGGGCGACAAGATACCTTTTTCTATGTTCCTTGATAACCAGGTATATGATCTGTACATACGTTACGTGGGTAAAGAAACCATTAAGACAAAATATGGAAAATTCCGGGCCATTAAAATTAAACCTCTTCTTATAAAAGGAACCATTTTTGAAGGGGGAGAAAAGATGACCGTATGGATAAGTGATGACGCAAACCATATCCCGGTTCGAGTTGAAAGTCCTATTAGTGTGGGCAGTGTAAAGGTTGACATGATGGATTTCAAAAACCGCCGTACACCTATGAGTTCCCTGATCAGTCCGCGATAGAAGTTCTAAATTTCAGTATAACCCACCAACATGAAAAAACTTCTTAAAATTTTAGGCATCATCCTGTGTTCTATTCTTCTTATTATCATTGTTATCACAGCGTATGTTAAAACAGCTTTGCCTGACGTAGGGCCGGCTCCTGAATTAACGGTAGACAAATCTCCGGTAAATGTTGAAAGGGGTCGTTATCTGGCAAACAGCGTAATGTCGTGTATGGACTGTCATAGTACACGGGATGTGACAAAATATTCTATGCCGATGGTACTCTCGGCCAGGGGTCAGGGAGGGGAACGGTTTGATCAAACTATGGGCTTTCCGGGTGTATTTTATTCCGCTAATATTACGCCTTCCGGCATTAGTGGTTGGACTGACGGAGAGATATACAGGGCCATTACCACTGGAGTTCGCAGAAATGGCAAACCGATTTTTCCCGTTATGCCTTATCATGCCTATGGATTTGCAAATCCGGAAGATGTGAAATCTGTAATTGCCTATATACGCTCGCTTCAACCGATTGCCAATGTGGTTCCGGAATCTGCTGCTGATTTTCCAATGAATATCATTCTGAATACGGTTCCAAAAAAAGCTGAGCCAATGCCATTACCGGCTTTAGGGGACAGTCTGGCCAAAGGAAGATACCTGTTTACCATCGCTGCCTGTCATGATTGTCATACTCCATTTGAAAAGGGGAAATTTGATGAAACCCTGGCGCTGGCCGGCGGACGCGTCTTTCCAACGCCCGGAGGTATGGTAACATCCGCAAATATTACACCCGACAAAGAAACGGGCATTGGGTCCTGGACCAGGGAATTTTTCATACAGCATTTTGCGATGTATCGTGACAGCACTACAGCGCACCGTGTCGTGAATCCCGGTGAATTGCAAACCATGATGCCCTGGACATTATATGGTAATATGACAGATTCGGATCTCGCAAATATGTATGCCTATATCCGGACGATTCAGCCCATTAAACATTCAGTAACCAAATGGAAGGCAGGGCGGTAACAGTATGGAAGTATGGAAGTGTGGAAGTATGGAAATGTAGGATTGCATTCAGCATAGGTTAGGATTTCTTTACCAGGCTTTGAATCGTTTTTTCCATTTGCATACTTCTTGAACCCTTTACCAGAAAAGCGGTATTGTCGAAAATTTGAGAGGCGACCCAGTCACCGGCTTCATTCGCATTGGAAAAACTCCTGTAGGGATGATGTATGTTCATGAAATCACCTCCCACCAATGCTACATCTTTCCATTTATTTTTTCCGATCTGCAGGATAATTTGCTCGTGTTCTGAAAGGCTATCGGCGCCGAGCTCCATCATACCCCCCAGCAGTAAGATTTTATCTGCTACAGGAAAATGAACGAAGTTTTCGATGGCCAGTTTCATGCTGGAAGGATTGGCATTGTAGGCATCCAGTACAATATAATTGTTTCCCTTCTGAATCAGCTGTGACCGGCTATTGGAGGGTTCATATTCTTCAATTCCTTTTCTGATCCGGATAGGATCCACTTTGAAATAACTGCCCAAACAAACCGCAGCCAGTACGTTGGGCAAATTATAATCACCGGTCAGTCTCGTTTGAATGGAACCCGCTGAACTTCCTCTCGTTATTCTCACTTTCAGAAATGGCGAGGCTTGTTCTGTAATGCCGGTAATATCAGCATGATTTGTTCCATAGGAATAAACTTCACCGATCCCCTTACTCATTAATTGAAGATACTCATAGTCCCACATCACAAATGCGCTGCCGCCATAGGCGCGCAGGTAGTCAAAAAGTTCACCCTTTCCTTTCATAACTCCTTCCGGGCCTCCAAATCCTTCCAGATGCGCTTTACCCACATTAGTGATTAATCCATGGGTAGGTCTTGTATAGATGCAATAGCCGGCAATTTCACCGAGATGATTGGCACCCATTTCCACGATGGCGATTTGAGCATCTTTTTTTATTTTAAGAATCGTTAGAGGGATTCCAATATGATTGTTCAGATTGCCTTCCGTTGTGTAAGTTTTATATTTTTCAGAGAGCACGGCATGTATCAGTTCTTTCGATGTGGTTTTTCCATTGCTTCCCGTAATCGCAATGAAGGGAATTGTGAACTGGTTACGGTGATATGCAGCCAATGCCTGGAGTGTGGTTAATACATCATTTGTACGGATCAGGCGATCTTGATGTTTGTCGTGATCATCTACTTCTTCGTCAATAATCGCATAGGAGGCTCCGTTATCCAGCGCCTGAACGGCAAAGTTATTACCATTGAAGTTATCACCTTTTAAAGCAAAGAAAATATCACCCTCCCGAACTTTTCGGGTATCGGTGCAAATATTGGGGTGATTAGAAAAAATTTGATATAATCTGACTATTGAAAACAGAGAATCGGAATCATTCACAGCATTCATTTTACTATTTTAAATATAAACAAAAAAGCCACCCCGTAGAATCGGGATGGCTTTATATAGTTTAAAAAGGTATTACTGTTTGCGGGCGTTTTGCTTTCTTGTTTTATAGCTGATACCGGTTTGTCTGCCGTTACCTGCTGCGCTTCCTACACGATCCATGGCGCAACGGAAACCAACTGTAGAACTGGCCTGATCTTCTTCCATGAAGCGGCGGGTTCCGGGTCCGAGCCAGTAAGCACGGTCATCCCAGCTACCACCCTTGATAACCCTTGATTTATCGCTGATCAGTGTAGTTTTGCCATATCCATAACTGATGCCTGCGATCAGGGAGTCACCATCCAGATAGTTAATTACATCACCTTTCTGATAGTTTCTTCTTGTTTCACTTTCTTTATCAGTTACGGCACGATATTTAATCCTGCCCAGACTATCTCTTTCTGGCTTACCTTCTTTACCCAGGTCCATCGTTTCAAATTTATTACCACGGAAAGGAGCAACACCGTTTACATCCTGGGAAGAAAGGGGACGATAAACGTCTTCAACCCACTCGCTCACATTACCGGACATGTTGTATAACCCGAAACCATTTGGATAAAAAGAAGTTACATCAGCTGTATATACAGCATTATCGTTCAATCCGCCAGCGACACCCATGTTATCTCCATTTCCTCTTTTAAAATTCGCAAGGAAAGTTCCCTGCCAAGTGCCACGACGTGAATCACGAAGGCCGTTTACATTCTGGCTCCACGAATAAACCTGTTTGTTAGCAATCAGCTCTTCTCCTCTTTTTTTGTCACTGGTACTTGGATTAGGGTTCTGATTGATATAGCCAAGTGCCGCATATTCCCATTCTGCTTCTGTAGGCAGACGATATGCAGGGAGCAGGATACCATCTTCAAATGTTACCTGCGTACGCGGCGTTCCGTTTGGATTTTTAAGTTCGTTCTTTTTTGATTTGGCGGCCGGACCAGGTGTTGCCTGATATTCACCTACCAGATATGATTTGGTGTTAAAGTTTTCCTGTCCGAGTCCCTGAATATTTTTCAAAGAGTTTTTATTGATAAACCCACGATCAACCAGTGCTTTTTCATTCACACGGTCGGTTCTCCAAATACAAAAATCATGTGCCTGTCTCCAGCTTACTCCTACTACAGGATAGTAATTGTAGGAAGGATGACGGAAATAATATTCCACCAGTGGTTCATTATAAGCCAATTCACTTCTCCATACCAGCGTATCGGGGAGAGCGGCATTTCGCACTGCCTGATATTCATCTCCTTCAAACACATTGTTTATCCAGTAGAGGTATTCGCGATAGTGCACATTGGCAACTTCTGTTTTGTCGATATAAAAGGAATTCACGGTAACACGACGCGGAATATTATTCCAGTCGCTCATTACATCTTCTTCCGTAGCACCCATAGTGAATGTACCACCCTGAACAAAAACCAATCCGGGGCCGGTACGTTGTTCTTTTTCTTTGGACACCTGGTAGCCTCCCATGTTTTTGTCGTTGTAATTCCAGCCGGTCACAGCACTGGATTGGGTCTTTGTTTTGCAAGAACCCATAACTGCGGCAAAGGAAGCGAGGGTAATCAGATTTTTGAGATTCATAGAAAACGCGTTTAACCGTGATTTGTTAAGTATAGAAACGTGGGTTTGAAACAAATATTGTAAATCAGACCCCCCTGACTGAATAGTACGCAAGGTGGACGAAATTAGTTTGTTTATCGGAAAAAATCCCGTTTCAGGAATGTTAAACCGTAGGGATTTGTTGGCCGTTTTTTTGCTTAGTTTTGCCAATTATCGGAAACCTTAAACCTGTGCAATATTCTGGTTATGTTTCCGTTGGATGAAAAGGAGAACAAGTTATGTCGTTGAATACCTGTATGAATTGCAGACTCTAACGGCTTCCATTGTTGGAACTTACTAAAAACCAACTAATTAGCTATCGAAAATTTCTACTCTCTAAATGTTAAAATGAGTCGGACGTCGTGATTTTTCGCGGTAATGTCTCATTTTGCGACCATTTCCTTTTATCAGATAAATAAATTATTACATGAAAAGAGTGTTTTTTCGACTAACTGTTTTGGTAGGCTGCATGCTTTTTTTTCATACTTTGAATGCCCAATCAACTGCTCCGATAAATGTAACAACAACGGCCGTTCCGTTTCTAAGAATTTCACCTGATGCCCGTGCGGGCGGTTTGGGGGAAGAAGGCATTGCAACTTCACCGGATGCGAACTCTTCATTTTATAATCTTTCTAAAACACCCTTTTCCGAATATAAGACCGGAATCGGCATTACCTATACTCCCTGGTTGAAAGATCTGGGATTAAATGACGTCTATTTGCTGGCAGCATCAGGTTATCACCAACTGGATGAAAACCAGGCCCTATCGGCATCATTACGTTATTTCAGCCTGGGAAGTATACAGTTTTCCGATTATAACGGTAACAACTGGGGTGAAGGAAGACCGCGGGAATTTGCCTTTGACCTCGGATATTCACGTAAACTTTCCAGTAAACTCGGTATCGGCTTGACGCTTCGATATATCAATTCGAATCTTACTTTGGGTGCTGCCGCAGCATCCGGAAGCATTTCTGCTTATAAAGCAGGTACCGCTGTAGCCGCTGATCTGTCATTCACTTATAAAAATGTAGCTGCTAATCAGGAAGGTTTTACGTTAGGATTCGTGCTGTCGAATCTCGGTACCAAAATAGGGTATACAAATGATGCGACTCAAAAAGAATATATTCCGGCCAATATGGGCCTTGGTGGTAATTATACGAAGGTTTTTGATGAACAAAATAAAATCAGTTTTGGACTGGATCTGAACAAATTGCTGGTGCCGGCTCCGCCAACACCTGTGGGTGGAGTAGACACGGTATCACAGGCAGCACTGAATGAATATTATAGCCAAAGCGTGGTAAGCAGCTGGTTCAAGTCTTTTAACGGACAGTTCAATACAATCAATGCATCAATCGGAGCTGAATATACATATAATGATCAGTTCATGTTTCGCCTGGGCTATTTTTATGAAAGCAAGGACCAGGGGGGAAGACAATATTTTACGATGGGTGTAGGCCTGAAATATAATATGCTCGGATTAAATTTCTCATATCTCATTCCATCGGGATCAGGTATAACAAGAAATCCGTTATCCAATACCATCCGCTTTGGATTGACATTCGATCTGGATAGTTCTAATCCAAATAAGGCCGCTGCAGGTTCAGAATAGAAAAAAATTCCCGGAAAGCTGTTTCATGAAGGGTTGTTTACATTTGACGACCTTTGAAACAGCTTTTAAATTTTAATCACCATGTCTTACCGGATTGGTTTGGGAACGGATTTTCATCAACTTGTTGAAGGCAGAAAATTATGGCTGGGCGGCATTGAAATTCCACATCATAAAGGCGCAACCGGTCACAGTGATGCTGATGTGTTATTGCACGCCATCTGTGACGCGTTGCTGGGCGCTCTGAATCTGGGGGATATCGGTATTCATTTTCCCGATACAGATACACACCTTAAGGATATTGATAGTAAGATTTTGCTCCGCAAAACATTTCAGATGATACGTCAGAAAAACTTCCATGTTGTAAATCTTGACACAGTCGTTTGCCTGGAGAGACCGAAAATTATGGGTTTTGTTTCGGAAATGAGGAACGTTATTGCAGATATATTAGAAATCACTGTAGATGATATTTCAGTTAAAGCGACCACAACTGAAAAGCTGGGTTTTATTGGAAAAGAAGAAGGAATTATGGCGCAAGCTGTCGTATTGTTAAGGAAACCGGATTAATTATCTTTGCGCACATGTCCATTCCTGTTAAGATCATAAATCAATCAAATCATCCGCTGCCCGCTTATGCTACTCCTGATGCCGCAGGGATGGATCTGAGAGCAAATATTTCATCTGCCATCATTCTGCAACCATTCGAACGTCAGTTGATACCTACCGGGATATTTATTGAACTGCCTCCGGGATATGAAGCTCAGGTGAGACCCCGAAGCGGGCTGGCTTTAAAACAGGGAATTACCTGTTTGAATTCCCCAGGCACGATTGATGCCGATTATCGGGGAGAGTTGAAAGTCATATTAATCAATCTTTCCAACACGGAGCAACAAATTCATCCCGGAGACCGCATCGCACAAATGGTTGTCGGAACGGTTGAACATGTGGAATGGCATACTGTATCGGAATTGATTGAGACTGTCAGAAACGAAGGTGGGTTCGGACACACCGGGAAGGTATAATCTGAGATTGCGAATGTAAGATTTGATACCTGCTGTTAATCGTCAAACGCCTATATAAAATGATTGAATTTTGAATATGATACATGCAGGCAAGATTTTTCTTACATGGAGTGTCGGGTTAATACTGTTTGCATTGATTGGACTAGGCAACTTTTCATGCCGGTCGGCAAAAAAAATTACAACCGCTATAAGCAAAAAAGATACGGTTCAAACAAAAACAGATACTGTTAGGGCAGTGGAAGATTTGCATTCGGATTCCCTAAAATATATCCAACAGTTATATAGCCATATTCAATCAGGTATCATCGATTGTAGAACGTTTTCAGCAAAACTAAAAGTGCATTATGAAAGCAGTGACGGAAAAGACTATGAATTCAATGCCTTTATCAGGCTCCAGAAAGATAAAGTAATCTGGATTTCCATCAATGCATTACTTGGCTTTGAAGCGTTCCGCGCCGTGATAACACCTGATAGTGTGAAAGTCCTGAATAAACTCGATAAAGTGTACCAACTGAGGTCCGTGGGTTATTTGCAGAATATCAGTCACCTGCCTTTCGACTTTCATACTCTGCAATCCATTGTGCTTGGTAACCCCATTTATCTGGACAGTAATATCCTGTATTACAGAAAGGACATGCAGGGAATATCCATACTCAGCATCGGCCCGATTTTCAGGAATTACCTGACGCTTAATAACGATCTAAGCCTGAAACGCAGTAAGCTGGACGATGTGAATCCACTTCAAACCAGATCCTGCGATATTACCTACGGGGATTATGAAAAAGCAGACACGGCTTTTTTCTCAACATATCGTAAAATTGTAGTCTCTGAAAAAGCCAGGCTGGATGTTGAACTGAGTTTTAAAAATATTCGTTTTAACGAGAATTTAGACTTTCCGTTCTCCATCCCGAAAAATTATAAACGCAACTAGACGTTATACAGTAACTTCATCCCGAACGTAATTCGCATATGCGCAAACCGATCATCCTGTTCATTTCTATTTTTTATTTGGTATCCAGTGCCCACGCACAGTCACCAACCCAGAGTAGAAGCGAACTCGAAAAAGAGCGCGCTTCCATACAAAAAGAAATAGAGGATGTAAAACGTTCTCTCGATGAAACTCATAAAAACCGGAAACAAACCCTGGGCCAGCTAGCCCTTCTGCAAAAAAGACTGCGCCTCCGGCAAGCCGCAATATCAAATATCAATCAGCAATTGAATTTTATCCAGGCTGATATGAACACATCCTGGCAGGAAATCATCAAACTCAAGAAAGAACTGGACACCCTTCGTAAACAATATGCAGAAAGTGTAATATATGCTTATGAGAACCGGACCAATTACGATTACCTTAATTTCTTATTTGCTTCCAGTAATTTCAATGATGCGGTGAAAAGAGTCGAATACCTGAAATCCTACAGAGCCTATCGCGAACAAAGGGCTGAAAATATTCAGAGAACACAAGTGCTTCTTCAAAATAAAATAGACGGATTAAAAATAAAACGCATTGAGAAAGACGAGGCACTCGTAAAACAAAATAAGGAACGCCAGGTACTCGAAGTAGAAAAGAAAGAAAAAGATCAGGTGGTTGAACAGTTACAGGGTCAGGAAAAAGAGTTGAAGAAAGAGATGAATGCGAAACAGCGGCAGGATCAGAAACTGGGCAATGCCATTGCAGCTGCCATCCGGCGTGCACGTGAAGATGCCATTCGGGAAGCAAAGAAAAGAGCTGCAGCCGGCGCTGCCGTCAACAGCACCACCACAGCACCTGCTAAAACTGAAGTTGCAAAAAATCCGTCTAATCCCGGTAGTGCCGGAACTATGCCTTCTATGGTAAAGCCTGCAATGAAACCGGCTGCTAAAACAGATTTTAACACAACAACGGATATTGCCTTATCCGGCAATTTCGAAAAGGACAAAGGACATTTGCCCTGGCCCATTGCTTCCGGTACCATTGCTATGAGGTACGGGCCGCATGAATATATCAAAGGAATAGTGCATAACAACCAGGGCATTACAATTGAAAGTCCGCCAGGAACTTCTGTAACGGCCGTTTTCGATGGAGACGTGCAAAGTGTGTTTAATGTGGGCGACGTGACTGCTGTGATGATTCGTCATGGAAGATATTTTACAACTTATAGCAATCTTTCTACTGTTTCAGTATCCAAAGGTCAGTCTGTTAAAATGGGGCAAGTTCTAGGCAAACTGGGTGATATCGGGCAGTTGGATTTCGTACTATCAGACGACAAAGACCGCACTTTCGATCCGGAAAGATGGTTGAGGAGATAGATTGTGAATTCTTTTAATCAAATTTTTTCCTGGGAGAGTTTTTTTGCAGGCTGTGATTTTAACAGAAAACGATCATATAATCTCTCGTAGATCGGTACGATATTATTTATGTCGAATTTTTTAGCCTGTTCATAGGCATTCACCTTAAAAGTCTTTAAAACATCGTCATTTTCCAGGATGGTTATTGCCTGACGGCTCATCGATGCTACATCGCCAACCGGGCTCATAAATCCCGTTTTTCCGTTTATATTTATTTCAGGCAAACCTCCCGCATCGGATGAAATCAGGGGTACGCCGGCAGCCATCGCCTCCAATGCAGCTAATCCGAAACTTTCATATTCTGATGGAAGAATGAAGAGATCCGATACGGCCAGAATCTCTTCGATTTGTTCCTGTTTGCCGATGAAACGGATATCCTCGATGATACCCAACTCGCGGCTTAGATTTTCGGCGTCAAAACGATCCGGGCCGTCCCCGACAAATAACAATTTTGATGGAATTTGTCTGTTTATTTCCGCAAATATCTTCACGACATCAAAAACTCTTTTAATCTTTCGGAAATTAGAAGCATGCACTACAATTCGTTCATTATTGGGTGCAATTACTTTTCGGAACGGATCAATGGGTTTTCTTTTAAACCGGGACAGATCCACAAAGTTGTGTATCACTTCTATTTCTTTCTTGATATCAAAAATGCTGTAGGTTTCATCCCGCAGATTTTGAGATACGGCTGTTATGGCGTCACTTTCATTGATTGAGAATGCAACAACCGGTGCCAGCGTTTTATCCCGACCGACCAGGGTGATATCTGTTCCGTGTAAAGTTGTGATTACCGGAATTACAATACCCTGCGTAGCTACGATCTTTTTTGCCATATAAGCAGCAGAGGCGTGCGGAATGGCATAATGAACATGCAACAGGTCCAATTGGTGATTTATAATCACATCCACCATCGTACTGGACAAAGCTGTTTCGTAAGGTTGATAATCGAAAAGCGGATAAGACGTTACACGCACTTCATGATAGAAAATATTTGCATTGTATTCAGTGAGCCTTACCGGTTGCTGGTAAGTAATAAAATGCACCTGGTGGCCTTTATCTGCGAGCGCTTTTCCGAGTTCTGTGGCCAGGACACCACTACCGCCAAACGTCGGATAACAAACTATTCCAATCCGCATGTACTGAATTTATTGAACGAAGTTAAACAGATTTCCCAGCATCACATAAGAACCATGCATTACTTATCTTAGCGGAAATAAACAGATATGCGTTCGTTTTTGTTTGGTTGTTTTGTTTTTTTATTTGCCGGTTCTTTAGCGGCACAATCGGATTCAGTTTTTATCAGAAAGATTGCAGATGAAATTTTTCACAACAGCACTGCATACAGTAATCTGTATACGCTGACAAAAACCATTGGACAGCGTTTATCCGGGTCTCCATCCACCTATACTTCCGAAAAATGGGCACAGGAAGTTGTAAAAAAAGCCGGGGCGGACAATGTGTACTTACAAAAAGCGACGATTCCGCATTGGGTGAGAGGAGGAAAAGACCAGGCAGTCCTGATAACCGGAAAAAACAGGCAAAGTCTGGAAGTAATCGCCTTAGGAAATTCAGTATCGACTCCGACGGGGGGGCTTACGGCACCTATGATTCTTATTAAAGATTTTGATGAGCTGGAAAGAAGAAAAGATGAAATCAAAGGTAAGATCGTCTTTTATAACCATCCTTTCAATGTCGACTTTGTATGGACCTTCCAGGCATACTCAGAGGCAGTACCCTACAGGGTTTTTGGGGCAAGCCGGGCCGCAAAATATGGAGCCGTTGGTACTGTCGTGCGTTCCATGAGCGAATCCACAGATAATTTCCCCCATACCGGGGCCATGATTTATAACGATTCATTTCCAAAAATACCCACACTCGCAGTTGGCCTGCAGGATGCTGATAAAATGGTGGCAGCGGTAACATCCAAATCTGATCTCAAAGAAAGTCAGGCGGGACTGAGCCTTTTTATTTCTACCAACGCGCAAGCACTGCCTGATACTATTGGATATAATGTAATCGGGGAGTGGAGGGGCTCCGAATTTCCCGATCAGTATATTACTGTGGGCGGCCATCTTGATTCATGGGATCCCGCAGAAGGTGCACATGATGATGGCGCCGGCTGTGTTCAATCCATTGAAGTGCTTCGTGCCCTGAAAGCTACGGGCTATAAGCCAAAACATACCATTCGTGTTGTTTTATTTACAGATGAGGAAAATGGCGGCAGGGGAGCAAAAGCATACAGTGCGGAAGCCAAAACGAAAAACGAGAAACATATATTTGCATTGGAAAGTGATGGAGGTGGATTTACACCCAGGGGGTTTAGTTTCAAAGGAACTGAATCTCAGATAGCCAGTGTAAAACATTGGTTGCCGCTGTTGGTACCCTACGGAGTAACTGAATTTAATTCCGGCAGGGCAGGAGCAGATGTTGAACCACTCAATGAAGCTACCGGAGCCATGGCATCTGAGCTAATCCCGGATTCACAACGATATTTCGATATACATCACTCCGCCGGCGACGTGTTTGAGAAAGTAAATAAAAGAGAATTGGAACTGGGCGCGATCAATATGGCCGCCCTGATTTACTTGACTGACAAATACGGCTTGTAAAAACGCAAATATGAAAAAATTTCTTACCATTTTATTGCTGAGTATTATAATAATAAGTGGTGTATGGTTTGCCTGGCATTTTTACTGGGTCTTTGGGGAAGGAGTGAAAGCAGGGCAGCTGAATAACTTCATGAAAAAAGGATTTGTATTCAAAACCTATGAGGGAAAATTAATACAAACCGGTTTAAAAGGAGGTATGCCTGGCTCGGTTCAGTCGAACGAATTCAGTTTTTCAGTCACTAATGAATCAGTTGCCGGCAAACTGATGTCAAACAGCGGGAAGGAGTTCGAACTGCATTATAAGGAGTATATGGGCGCATTGCCATGGCGGGGCACGACTGTTTTCCTTGTAGACAGTATTTTGTCGATGCGTGATCCCCGAACATTTCAGACGCCGTTTAACCCTCAATAGTTCAAAAGATGGGCGCCTCAGGACAAAACAGAATGGGCCCGGTCGTTACAAGATTAAACCGATTCGAAAATTTGCCTCACGCCTGCAGCCAGTGAGGCTTCACGCCTGGAGGATAAAAATAGCCGGCTGCTTATTGATGTCTGGAACTTTATTTTTCCAGGCTTCTATTGTCTTTGTTTGAATGGATTCAGATCTACCGGTCAGGTTAACGGCAATGCATAACCGTGTTGTGTGAATGCAAGATTTGAAAATACTATCCAAAAGAACATTATTCCGGTATGGTGTTTCGATGAAAATCTGGGCAGAACCTTCTTTCCTTGACACAGATTCCAATTCCTTTATCCGTTTACTACGTTCAGTTATTTCAATGGGCAGGTAGCCATTGAACTGGAAATGCTGGCCATTCATTCCGCTGGCCATTAAAGCCAGCAGGATAGAATTCGGACCGACCAGGGGCTTCACCGCGATGCCGGCTTCCTGGGCGACAGCAACCAGGATTTGTCCGGGATCTGCAATACCCGGACAACCCGCCTCACTAAGTATTGCGATTTGTTTTCCAAGTTTAATCTGTTGAAGGAATTCCTGTTTTACAGCTTCCTCTGATTTATGAATTGTAAACCAGCTATAACTATCAATGTCCATTTCTTTCCATAATTTTTTCAGGTAGCGACGTGCACTGCGTTCATTCTCTACAAAAAAAACTTCAGATGCTTTAACGGCATCCAATATATAATCCGGTAATACATGTAACCCGTCTTCTTCAAGAAATGTAGGAATTAAATAAACGGTTGATACGTTTTTCATACTTCGATATTCTGATGATACAGGCTGATGGTAGCAGCAATCAGTGCATAGGATGGTGCTAACACCCATCCAACAAATGGTATGAAATGCATTAAATAAAATACCAGGCCATTGCCGATTGCCAGTCCCCGGCGCTGACCGATAAAATGGATACTTTCGGTAGGTGATAAATGATGACGTTCGCAGCTATAGTCCAGCATTGAAAATCCATAATAATAACATTCAACCAGCGCAGCGATCACGGGCGCGATCGACCCCAGCAGCGGAATAAAAGACAAGAGAAGAATGAAAATAGTAATGATCGTTTGCCAGAAAAAATTACGCAATGCCAGTTTTATTCCTCGTTTTATATCATGAAAATAAACCTGTCTGTTAAAGACAAATTCTTTTCCTTCTATAATACATTCTGTTTTTTCACTGAGATAAGCGAAAACCGGGCTTCCGAGAATGAGGAACAAATATTTAAACAGCGAGAAATAGAAAAACATCATGATCAGCCTGGCCATAATACCGACCATGATGGCAGCGAAACTATAAGCAGGACTGTGTTGCTGATGTATCCATTTATCAAGGCCGGAGAATAACGCCGAAACGGCAGTGTCGGCCGAAATCCAGAAAAAATACAGGCCAATGGTAAACAGGATCATATATGCCAAACCCGGAATCAGGATCCATTTCCACAGCCGGTGCTTGCTAATGAAATCATTAGCCTTTAAATAGGCTTGTATAGCAATGACAATTTCTTTTAGCAAAGCAATTTTTTATCGGCATTCAATATAGCACTAATTTACATTTTAAGTATTTGTATATGCCGGGTAACCCGAAAAAGCTGGATCATTTTTTTTATGATCGCAAAAACGTAGTGCAAATAGCCAGAGAACTTTTGGGAAAAATTCTGGTTACACAATTTGATGGCGTCCGTACTTCAGGACGAATTGTGGAAACGGAAGCGTATAATGGCGTGGGAGATCGCGCCTCGCATGCGTTTGCTGGTCGCAGAACCACCCGATCCGAACACATATATGGCAGTCCGGGAACTGTATATGTTTATATTGTTTACGGTATGCATCATCTCTTTAATGTTGTCACAAATAAAAAAGATACCCCACATGCTATTCTGGTGCGTGCGCTTGAACCCATGGAAGGAATTAATTACATGCTGAAGCGTGTAGGAAAACCTTTACCCGATTACACCCTTACAAAAGGGCCGGGTAATCTTGCACGAGCAATGGGCATTTCTAAAATGCATACAGGTGGCAGTTTGTTTTCAAAGGAGATATTTATTGAGGATGATGGGTTACGATATAAAAAAGATCAGATAATCATTACTCATAGAATTGGTGTGGAGTATGCCGGCACAGATGCGGAATTGCCGTACCGTTTCATCGTAAAGGGCAATCCATATGTGAGCGCAAAAAAATCTTAGAACTTTGGACAAGGAATGGGCTTTCTTCCGTCTGAAGGTTTCTTGATGTAGATAAGGGAAATTTCAAAACCACCCTGGCCCTGGGAGGCTGGTTTTAATGATGAAACGTTCACATCATACGACATACCAATAGTAAAGGATCCGATATCCAGTCCGACATAGGGTATAATGGCATCCGTCAGATTACTGAAACGCGCCCATACACCCAGGTACAGATTTGTCGGATTGCGGTTTTCTTCTTCACTTGTTAAATTATACGACCAGGCGCCCCCCAACATTGCATCCACTGCATTCGCCTGTCTGCTATATAAACCACTCAGGTGTATAAAATTATTATTATTGGATTGGGATAACGGGAATGAATAACCGCCATGGACGGTGAAACGTGGAGAAAGTGTATATAAATTATTCCCGGTGAATGATTCAGTCGGTTGAAGGATATGGTATGCAGATGCTCCCAGATAATAGTTGTTATTCCCGTCGGTAGACCCATTGTATAGTACGCCGACATTTAAATCAAAATAACTTAAATTCACCTGGTGACCACTAACAAGTTCTGAACTCGGCAACGACCAGCCACCCTGCTGGTCCAGTTGATCTTCAAAATTCAACTGAGTGCCATCAAGCCTTTTATTTGCATAAGAACCCTGAAAACCGATTCCGATCTGATTCCAGCCGTTTTCATCCAAAGCCTTCTGATATGCCGTTGAAATAGCAATATAATTACTTGTAAGGATGCCATTGGCCGTACGGTCACTCATAGCCATCAAACCAACTCCCCAAGCATCCCCGGCGTTTATCTTATTTGCAAGGATATTTCCATCAACTGAAATCGTGGAAGTAACGAACGCATTATTGATTTGAGGCCATTGGTTACGATAATTTCCGGCAACCCGAAGGGTACCATTGAATTTTCCGGTAAGTGCAGGATTTAATGTAAGGGGAGAAGCGAAGAATTGTGAAAATTGAGGATCCTGGGCCCGGGAAATTCCGGGGGATAAGCAGGTGATACAAAGCAGCACGTAAAAAATTCTTCTCATAAGCACAGTCCTTTGGTTACGGCCGTTTTGGAGATTTTGTATGAATTGACAGCAAACATCTGTTAAAAGCTGCTGGCGGACCCTTTCAGGGTGATTAAATTCATAGGAATATCAATTGGAATCAGGTTCAAAATAAACAAAAAACCTGATACATTCCGCCCTTTCACCCAGGTTTTAGAGCTGTATTTTGTTGCCGAAAGAAAGATCTCCTGCATCTCCTAGTCCCGGTACAATATAACCCTTCGCCGTAAGTTCGTCATCAATGGCCCCACACCATATCTTACAAGTAGGTAATGCCCTGCGCAGGTATTCAATGCCGACGGTGCAGGCTATAGCAGTAACGACATGAATCTCAGCGGGGTTGCCTTCTCCTCTTAGTTCCTGGATCGTTTTTACCATGGATGAACCAGTCGCCAGCATAGGATCTGAAATGATCAAAACACGGTTTTCAAGCTCCGGATGTGTAACATAAGTCATGCTGATTTCGAAAGATCCGTCCCGGTCATGTTTCCGGTAAGCAGAGATAAAAGCATTATCTGCTTTGTCAAACACGTTCAGCAGACCCTGATGCAGGGGTAACCCGGCTCTGAGGATAGTGGCGAGCACAGGCTGGTTTTTGAGCACCTTCGAATTAGAAATACCAAGGGGAGTCTGAATTTCCACCTCTTCAAAAGCCAGGGTACGACTTATTTCATAGCCCGCAATTTCACCGATTCTTTCCAGGTTACGCCGAAAACGCATCCGGTCCGTTTGCACGGATATATCCCGCAACTCTGCCACCCAGTCGCAAAGAATCGAATAATCCTGGCTCAGATTTATCAGCATAGATAAAAATTAAAAATCCGATATTCGAAATTCAGTCGGCATTAAAACTAAAATTAAAAGATTGAATCAGAAAATCATTTCCTGTGCAGTATAATGTGATCGGACTGATGAGTGGAAGTTCCCTCGATGGGCTCGATATGGCATTTGTTCATTTTGAAGAGCATGCCGGACAGTGGACATTCGAAATACTGGAGGCATGCTGCAAACCCTATCCCCTGGATTGGAAGGAAAAATTGACCGGCATCATTGGGCTCTCAGCAAAAGATTATCTCCTCCTTCATATAACCTATGGCCACTGGCTGGGAAATGCAGTAAATGATTTTATGGAGGAGAGAAACCTGACTTACCGTGTTCAGCTCATTGCATCCCATGGTCATACTGCTTTTCATGATCCGGCAAGGCGGATGACAGCCCAAATCGGGGACGGAGCAGCCATTGCAGCAGTTACCGGGATTCGAACAATCACCGATTTTAGAAGTGTTGATATGGCGCTGGGGGGGCAGGGAGCGCCGATTGTGCCAATTGGCGAAAAGTTGTTATTTCCCGATTATGATCTTTTTCTAAATATTGGCGGAATCGCAAACCTTTCTGCAAAAGGAACAAACAGGATTGGTTTTGACGTGTGTCCGGCGAACAGAATATTGAATTTACTGGCTGCGGGGACAAAAAAAGGATACGATGAAAACGGCTCTCTGGCGGAGGCCGGGAACATAAATGAGCATCTGCTTGACAAATTAAATGGATTGAATTATTACAAACAGTCATATCCAAAATCACTTTCAAATGAATTTGGTCTGAATGAAATATACCCCTTGATTTTAAACGCGCACCTTTCAATACATGATGCGCTGGCAACTTATGTAGAGCATATCGCAGTGCAGATTTCAAAATCACTGATTCCATTAAAGCTGACATTTTCCGAAACGGAAGAACTGAGTTTACTTATAACTGGTGGCGGAGCGCACAACCGTTTTCTAATTGAAAGTATAAACAATAAAGTTTCCCCGGCCGGTATTAAATGTATCATTCCGTCTGAAAATCTCGTGGATTACAAAGAGGCATTGATCATTGCTCTGATGGGTGCCCTGCGGTGGCGGGAAGACATCAATGTATTACATACTGTGACCGGTGCATCAAAAGACAGTATAAATGGAGCTGTGTGGTCCGTTTAATTGTCAATTGTTAATTAAGATCAGTTAACAATTGACAATTAACAATTGACAATTAATCAAAGTCCCAGCACTGATTTCAACTTAACATACCCCGTTTTGCTAACTGGTACCCGTCCACCGGATTTAAGAATGGCCAGGTGATTATCTTTTTCGTAAGGATCGATTCGGGTTATCTCTGTAACATTTACCATAAACGAACGATGTGTTCTGACAAATTGATTTTTATTCAATACCGTTTCAAAATGTCCCATTGTCTTGTTTTTCAGAAATGAGCCATCCTTTGTATGAATTTTTACATAATCATCTGCCGCTTCCAGATAATGAATATCATCTATCGGAATGATCCGGATTTTCCCTGCAAGCTTCACTACGACGCGATGATGTTCAGCCGGGCTGTTTGAAACAGATTCGAGAAGCGGGGTCAGATGATCTTTCGGTGTGATGGTTTTATTCATTTGCTTCCACTTTGAAACAGCCTTCTCGAAACGGTCACGGCTGAATGGTTTCAGCAGATAATCCACGGCGTGACTTTCAAACGCGTGAATTGCATATTCGTCAAAAGCTGTCGTGAAAATGACGGCAGGTGGTTCTTCAATGAGTTCCAACATTTCAAAACCGTTTATTTTTGGCATCTGAATATCCAGAAAAATTAAATCGGGCTGTATTTGCTGGATCGCTTTAACACCTTCAAATCCGTCATTGCATTCCGCGATTAACTCCAGATCCGGATGGTATTGCAGGTATTCTTTAATGATCGACCTGGCCAGGGGCTCGTCATCAATGATGATAATTTTCATGATTTGGAATTTTTATGGTTGTCGTAAATACCTGGTTCTTTGCTGAAGTTTCTACGAGATCTGTTCTTGCGAATAAAAGATAAAGCCTGCGTTTTACTGAATTTAATCCAAAACCGGTGCCATGTCGGGGACTCGCAGTGTCGGGATCGTATGGATTCTGAACGGTCACTTTCAAAGAGTCGTTTTCACGAAGTACAGAAATATGAATAGTTACTGCATCTGTCGTATCATATAATCCGAATTTGATCGCATTTTCCACAACGGGCTGCAAAAGCATGGGTGGAATCAGCATATGCATACTTCCTTCATCTTTCATGATGGATGTTGACAGACGATGACCAAAACGCACCTTTTCTATTTCCAGGTATAATTCCAATGATTGCATTTCCTCCTCCATTTTTACCCACTGCTCTTCGTCCTTTCTAAGTGTGGTACGGAGAAAGTCGGATAATTGATGAATCATTTTCCTGGCCTGGGACGGATTGGAACCAATCAGAGCGCTGATGGAGTTCAGGCTATTGAATAAGAAATGTGGCTGCAACTGCTGACGCAATTTATAGAGTTCAGCATCCCGGCTTAGTTTTTCCGCATCATTTTTCCTCTGCCGGTTTTCCTGTTCTTCTTCCTGCGTATACCATAGCACACAAATGATCGCCATACATCCAATCAATAAAAAAGAAATTCCAAGCCGAAGCCAGTAGGCATTGGAAAGAAATATCAAATAGTTTGTATTGGAAATATCAGTCAATATGAGATTCAGAATAAATTTACTCAGCGCATTTACGACCAGGCTGAAAATGACGCTGATGATCAGTACATACAGGTATCGGTCACTGTACGGCAGATAGTATCGAAGAATGTTGCTGATAATCCAGCAGGCTCCAAGCAGGAGACTATTTGTAACCAGGCTGTCAATCACCGCATTGTTCAGGGAATATCCATAATTCAGGATCAGCGAGGCGTGCAGGACTGCCCATACCAGCCACCATCCAAAAAAACTATTGCGAAATTTGCTGACGCTGATCGGTGACCTGGCCAAAGATTAGGATTATATAATTTCCAGAAATTGGTGTTTGCTATTGTGCAGAATATGCGCCGCCTTTCTGTTCGTCAATTCAATATATAGATCGGCATTATCTGTTTCCTGAATGCGGGAATATAACTCTGCCCCGTCCAGCAACCCGCTCAGTTTATACAATTCTGCCACATTGATGAATTTCCATTGCACCAGTTTCTGTTCTTCATTGAAGAATTTATCTTCTTCTTTTTGACCCAGCATTGTAGCTTTTTCAAAGGCTTCCTGTGAGTTATCTGCTTCTATTAGCCTGAGTTGTTCATCAAATTGTGCCGTATGATTTCCCTGGCCGCAAATAATCCTGTAAACAATTTTTGTAAGATACCAGCTCATAGTTTTGATTTAATGTTTGATCGGATAAGTTGATTAATAATTTCTGATTTCAATGCCACCAAAAACAGAGGATCCGTCGATAATGAGCACTTTATTCGGATCTGTAGTGCCGATATTCGTTCTTTTGTCTTCTATATTTCCGAATACCGAAGTCAGTTGACTCCTCACTTCCCAATGAGGAGGTACGATTATTTTTGTGCCGCCCATAATCTGCGTGATATCCAGGGAAGCCGTGCCCTGAATATCGGCCTGGCTGAGATTAATTTCTGCGCCCCCCATGAAAATGGTGATGTCCCCCCCCTTAAAATTTTTTGATAAAATATTTTTATGTATACCGCCCAGGATAGTGGTCGCATCGATAAAATCTTCCGATGAAAAACCCTTGGAACTGTATCCCATGCCGCTGGTAGAACCTGTGGTTTCACCCATACGCGCATCTGCAGGATCTTCGGGGAAACCACCTACTCCCGGATATCCCCGCTGATGTCTCCTTCTCTGCCATCTCTCCCAATCCCTTTGCTTAGATTTCCAATCCTTTTGCTCCCATTTCCGGTGCCATTCATGCTCCATCCAATGCGGTTTTTTCGGACGGATCAGCATGATAAGACCAACTAAGATGATGACGGCCGGCCAAATAAAACGATGAATATCAAGTCCGGGAACGAGTTGATCCATCAGAAAAAAAGTGCCGATGAGAATCATGATCAGCCATCCGGGTCCCCGAAAGGCATGTGCGAGACCGCTGAAAATTCCGATAATTATCAATAAAAACTGCCAACTGAACATCCAATCCGGCAAAGGCATTCCGAACTGATGTGCCAGTAATACACCGCCTACACTTACCAGGCCGATAGGAATCAGGATCCTGCCAGCTGACCTTCTACGGATGCGATTGTTGATATCTTTTTTATTGCTGATATCCTCTTTTATATTGGGTTCCATATTGTCCATTTCCCTAAATTTTAAGTAAAACTAGCCCCCTTCAACTTTTATTACAAAGGTTTATAGGTCATTTCGGTATGTATGACGGTGAAAGCCGGAAATTATCCGGTAAAAAATAATGGGTCAGAATATTTGAAACTGGTCCCCGTCGAATAAACCCCGATCACTAAGCTTAAGGTGGGGTATAACGAGGAGTGCCATAAACGAGAGTGTCATAAAGGGCGAGAGTAACCGGGAACCCATTCTTTTTGCCTCTGCATCCAGGGTGGTATAACTTTCAGCTGTCCGGTACCCGTCTTTTGCACTCATCAAACCGGCTACCGGTAGTCCCAGTTTTTTTACCATCCCTTCGCCGGCTACGCTGATCCCGCCTTTTTCCGAAATCACAGCATTTATAGCACGGCTCAGCGCTTCATCACTCACACCAACCGCAACGATATTATGGCTGTCGTGCGCGACTGAAGATGCCAAAGCTCCGGACTTTAATCCGATGTTTTTGATAAAGGCGATGGCAACAGGCGCTTTTTTATAACGGTTCAGCACAACGATTTTCAGGATATCCCGCGAGGGGTCAGCTTCCCAAACTCCATTTTTCGCATATATCTCTGCGTTATATTTCCCCGTGATCAGCTGTCCGTCATAAGCTTCGATTACCGGGTACGGATAGATAGATTTATCGGAAGGTCGCGCGCTGAAAACAAAATCTTCCGGCCTGGTATATGAACAATCGAACTGATTCGGATTGGACAAATGGGGAACAGAATTTATTTTAGTTTTCCCATTTTCAGCAACTAACCCACCTTGAAGGTAAGTTTGCAGTACTTCAAAATTTTTCAAGTCTTTCAATAGAATAAAATCCGCAGAATCGCCCGGACGCAAACGTCCTACATCCAGATTATAATGTAAGATCGGATTGATGCAGGCTGCTCTGAGTACTTTAAATGGATCAATATTCTTTGCAACGGCTCTTGCACAAAGTTGATTGATATGGCCGCTTAACAGACTGTCGGGATGTTTGTCGTCGCTACATAACATCATATTTTCCCAATGTTCATTTAGCAAATCAGCAAGGGCCTCAAAATTTCTTGCAGCGCTTCCTTCCCGTATTAGTATTTTCATTCCCATCCCCAATTTATCCAACGCTTCCCCGGCTGTAAAACATTCGTGATCTGTGGTGATTCCGGCCTGGATATATTTGCGTGCCTCCTCACCGCGCAAGCCGGGCGCATGTCCATCAACCGGCTTATGATATTTCTTGGAAGAAGCGATTTTCTTCAACACTTCCGGATCACCCTGTAGGACGCCGGGGAAATTCATCATTTCACTGAGGTATTTGATTTCGGGTCTTGATAATAATTGATCCACTTCGTCTGACCGGAGGGATGCACCGGCCGTTTCGAATGCAGTAGCAGGCACGCAGCTCGGCGCGCCGAAATAAAAGTGGAATGGCGTCTTTTTCCCGTTTTCGATCATGAAGTCGACACCTGCCATTCCCAGGACGTTGGCAATTTCATGAGGATCACTCACTGTTGCCACAGTTCCGTGCACTACTGCGAGCCTCGCAAATTCCGACGGAACAAGCATTGAACTTTCAATATGAACGTGAGCATCGATAAAACCCGGACAGATATATTGGTCTGGAACTGTTTGATTTGAATCCAATTCCTGAACTCTGAGAATTTTTTTATCCGCGATGTGCACCTCGGCGGGATAGACTCTCGCGGCCAGTATATCTATTAGCTTTCCTTTAATGACCATGTTAAAATCTTAATCGCTCAGAAGGCCAGGTCGTTTTTCTTTTGTTTTGCGGAGTGATGCTTCATATCGCCATTCTGCGATTTTAGCAGGATCACCGCTCAACAGAATTTCGGGCACCTTCCAGCCCTTGAAATCTGCCGGCCTGGTATAAACGGGTGGTGCGAGCAGGTTGTCCTGAAAGGAGTCAAACAGAGCGGAAGTTTCATCATTCAGAACTCCGGGCAGCAGTCTTCCAATAGCATCCGTTAATACGGCAGCCGGCAATTCACCTCCACTCAGCACATAGTCCCCTATGGAAATTTCTCGTGTTATATAATGTTCACGGATCCGTTCATCGATCCCTTTATAATGTCCGGAGATGATCATCAGATTTTCTTTCATTGAAAGGGCATTGGCCATTGGCTGATTTAATAATTCTCCGTCCGGACTCATGAAGATAATCTCCTCGTAATCTCTTTCTTTTTTCAAAGATTCAATGGCATTGGCAAGAGGTTCGCACATCATTACCATACCAGCTCCGCCGCCATACTGATAGTCATCCACCTGTCCGTATTCGTTCACTGCCCAGTTCCTTAACGGATGTACAAAAATCTCCAATAGATTTTTTTCCCTGGCTCTTTTCAATATGGAATGGGAAAATGAACTTTCGAGCAATTCCGGTAAAACACTGATAATGTCGATGCGCAATGTGAAAAATTTGTTTTGAATAAGGAATCCTGGATACGCTTTGGCTGACTTTTTTTCAGGTTTCTTCGATATTCCTTCTATATTGGTTCTATATGGTTTCGGGTTTTCCATGGATTGGTTTCGTGGTTTCTTCGGGAATCCTTCGGGAAGGCTTCGGGAACTCCCGAAGCCTTCCCGAACACTTCCCGAAGCCTTCCCGAATACAACCCATAGGCATATCGAATAAATAAGGAAATAAACCCGGCACAAACCCGAAAAATACATTCTGCCCTTATGGCAGGTGCGCTGCAGAATCCCCCATTCCATCCAGGTCGCGACGTTGTTTTTTTGTTGGCCTGCCTAATTTACTCAATCTCTTTCCGGTATGAAAAGTGGCAGCCTGATATTGGATTCGCTCTACTTCTTCCTCTGGTGTTATATCAAGGTAATATTTTACTGCTTCAGAAAATGCCAGACGATGATCCAGTAATCCGGTCACCTGAACACGCCATCTCTTGGCTTCCGTTTTTACTTCATAAATATCACCAATATGTACCTGTTTGGAGGGCTTAACCTGTCCGGCTTCATTTTTTACTTTCCTTTTTTCGCAGGCATCCGATGCAAGGCTTCTTGTCTTGAAAAGCCTGATGGCCCACAAGTATTTATCGATGCGTAATTTTTCTTTTTCAGCCACTTTTTTTGACAGTTGAAGGTTGACAGTTGTCGGTACTTCCAAAATTTCATTCTTCCATACTTGCGTTCAGCTTTGCGCTTTGAGCTCATTTGAGGCTTTCTTCCGCAAAGAACTTATGAAAATATGGTATCGTTTCTATCCCTTTATAAAAATTAGCGATATTATATTTTTCATTGGGCGAATGCAGGTTGTCACTGTCCAATCCGAAGCCCATAAATACAATCTTGATACCAAGTTCACTTTCCAATAGTGAACAAATCGGAATACTTCCGCCTCCACGCTGGGGTACGGGTTTCTTTCCAAAGCTGGCCTCAATTGCTTTTTCAGCGGCGATATAGGCCAGTGAATCCATCGGTGTCATATAGGGCTCCCCGCCATGAAGTTCAAAAGTATTAACCGTTACTCCGGGAGGTGCAATTTTCTTAAAATAATCCAGCAGCATATGTGCAATTTCTCCGGAACGCTGATTTGGAACCAGCCTCGCTGAAATCTTTGCTGATGCAATGGAAGGCAGAACGGTCTTCGATCCTTCTCCCTGAAAACCACCCCAGATTCCGTTGAGTTCCAATGTCGGACGAATACCCGTACGTTCATTGGTACTGTATCCTTTTTCACCCCACAGAGATTTGACACCAAGATCCCGCATATATTCCTTTTCATCAAACGGAGCAGCAGCCATTTTTTCCCGGTCCGCAACAGAAGATTCTACTACGTTGTCATAAAATCCGGGAATCGTGATGTGATTATTTTCATCATGACAGCTGGCGATCATTTTCGCGAGTATTGTAATCGGATTAGCTACTGCACCACCATATACACCACTATGCAAATCGCGGTTTGGTCCGGTGATTTCAACCTGGATATAAGCCAGTCCCCGCACACCGATTTCTATGGAAGGAGTTTCGAGGCTGATCATCGACGTATCGCTGATCAGAATCACATCCGCTTTTAGCAGGTCCTTATGAGAAGAAATAAAGTCGCCGAGACTGGGAGAACCAATTTCTTCCTCACCTTCGATGATAAATTTGATATTGCACGGCAGCTCTCCGGATTGGTTCATTATTTCCAACGCCTTTACATGCATAAAGAACTGACCTTTGTCATCGGCTGAACCCCGGGCATATATCATTCCGTTTTTTATAGTGGGTTCGAATGGTGGTGTATGCCACAGTTCCAACGGATCCACCGGTTGTACATCATAGTGACCATACACCAGGACGGTTGGTTTGGAAACATCCACTATTTTTTCCGCGAATACAACAGGATGGCCCGCAGTCGGAAATATTTCTGCTTTGCTTGCACCCGCATCCATTAGCGATTGTCTGACAGCTTCCGCACAGGTGATCATATCCCGCTGATGAGTACTGTCGGAACTCACGGATGGGATCCTTAACAAAGCTTTCAGTTCTTCCAGAAATCTTTCCTGATTCTTATCCTGATACGTTTTCCACGCTTGCATGGGTAATGGGTTTTTGTAGATGTTTGCGAATTTAGGCCGTTTTGAGAAATGCTGTTTATTTGAATAAATCTGATCAGGATGTGGTAGACAGGTCATGTTTTTTATTTGGAATAACATTCGCCATATCCCAATAGATTTTTCTGCTGAAAGGATGTTGCCTTACAGGACAATCCGATTTTATGCAAATAGGACAGCAGCTGCTGATACAATCATCTGAGTGAACAAAAAATTCCATGGAAGATCCAAATTCTCGTATAATAATTTTTCGAAGGCTGTCGATTTCAATATGTGCTTCCCGAACATTCAAATACCAGGGAACGGTCATGTGACAATCTACGTGAAGCACATTTCCGAATTTTATTACCCGCAGGTTATGGATGTCAACCCAGTTGGGAAGCCTGCTGTTATTAACGAGGTCAATCACTTTCACGAGGATTTTTTCATCTGCTTCGTCCATAATTCCGGCCACCGATTTCCGGGCAATCCGATATCCGATAATCATGATTACAACACTCATGATGATGGCCACGATACTGTCCAATTGGGGGATATGCGTAAAATAAATCAGAAACAGTCCGAGGATAATGGCCAGCGTGGAATAAGTGTCAGATTGCAGATGATGGCCGCTCGCCTGCAGGGCCTCTGAATTATTTTCCCTGCCTTTTTTAACGGCGTACAAACCGACAATAAAATTTATTATGGCCGAGACAGCAACCAGAATAATACCCGCATTGAGTTGTTGTAACTGAAGCGGATGTATGAGCTGATTCACTGCCTCATAAATAATAAAAACTCCCGCGAGCATGATCAGCGTGCCTTCGATAGCGGCAGACAGAAACTCAGCCTTACCATGCCCGTAAGGATGATTTGTGTCCCTTGGTTTATAAGCGATGGATAAACTATATAGTCCAACCAGTCCGGCAATGACATTTACTATACTTTCAAGTGCATCAGTCAGGATGGCTACCGAATGTGTAAGATACCAGGCAATAATTTTTATTGAGAATAAAATCACCGCAACGAAAAGTATCCATTTCTGAATGCTGAGGTTTTGCCTGCCTTTATCCACGTGATAATTTGTCAGCAAATGTAAATGGAATCAATGCGAATGGGATGGGTTTTTTTAAGAGATATCCGGAACAGAGATTTTATTTTCCGGATGGTTACGATTGCGGAATTTTTTCAACATACGATAATAGAATTCCCTGTTAAACAGTTGTGAATCTGCCATGGCCTTATAGGTCAGGAAAATACCTACCGGCAGAAGTACAATGGTGGCCATCCACATTCCGCTGAAAGGAAGCATGACATCTTGCTTAACAAACTTTCTTCCAAAATTATTCAGGAGAAAAAATATGACGAAAAATATAACGGCAAAGATCAGGGGAAGACCGATTCCACCTTTGCGGATGATAGATCCGAGTGGTGCGCCGATCAGAAAAAGGACCAGGCAGGCAATCGACATGGTAATTTTTTCATGCCACGCCATGAGATGATTTCGCAGATTGCTTCGATCGTTTTCATAACTGACTGCGGAAATATCAGTACTGGTCTTTATGTTATTGATGGTTGAATAAGTTCGGGACAGCGCATCATGAAAAGTGGAATCCGGTATCAGTTGTTGAATGGAATCCAGTTTTGCAATCGGGGATCTGGATTTCCAGGGACTGTCGAGGTATCTCAGAAGATGTATCTGCGCGCTCAACAGGGTGTTGGCCTGTTTCTGATATGCGGCAGTCGTGTGTTCAAGGGAGTCGATGGTAGTTGCCAGTTGTCGCATATTGAGCATCTGGTAATTGTTCTTAAACGCACTGTCGTCCGTCTTATTTAATTTGAAAGAACTCAGGTCGAATACTTTTTTATATTCTTCAAAGCCTATACGTATGAGTTCTGTATTTACTGTATTACGCTGACCTTTTTCCTGGTAGTTCCATCCGTTTTTCAGGTTAAATTCCAGGAATTTTTTATCGGGTGAGATAGTCATTTTGCCACTTTGAGCGACAGTGGCATAATCCTGTAACAGATTGTAATTATGCTGGAAGATCAATATATCATGAATATTTGTCCCATCCTTGTCCTTTTTACCAATTTTGATAATATAGCCGTCGATTTTATCGTAAAAGACTCCTTCTTTGATATCGAAAGCTGGTTTGGAGACAATAATATCATATTTGAGAGTCTGCATTTTCAATTGCGCCACAGGAATAATATAATTATTGAATGCGAAAGCAATACCGCAGATTACCAGGGAACAAATAAAAAGGGGACGCATAAAGCGGAGCAGGGGAATGCCAGCCGATTTAATGGCTACGAGTTCAAAAGTTTCACCCAGGTTTCCAAAAGTCATAATAGATGAAAGCAACACAGCCAGGGGCAGGGCGAGCGGAACAAGTGTTGCGCAGACATATATTATAAAAGTGAAAATGGTGATCATATCCAGGCCTTTGCCTACGATATCATCAATATAAAGCCAGAAAAACTGGAGGACCAATACGAAGACGGTGATGAAAAATGTGGCTATGAACGGACCGATGAAAGCGCCAATAATTAGTTTGTCTAATTTTTTTATCACTTTGCAAAAATAACCTAAAGCTTAAAGCACAAAGCCTAAAACCAATGTAAAATGTGGAATTGAAAATTCAAACGGTCATCGGTGAACGGTCACCGGTCAACGAATTAGTTTCCCAGGCGGTGAAACAGATCCTTCACCTGGTAACTCCAAAGCTGTGATTGGTCCTTGATATCTTTTTTATCGGCGAAATCTTTTATCAGAAGAATTGTTTGATTGGTGATATCTGATTTTTCAATCCGGAATTCGAAAAATTCTTCTTTAGGGGAGTCGGACCAGTGAAAACGAACAAACTTATCTAATTCGCTTTCCAATACTTCAGCCTTGGTTGTTGAACCATTCCATGAAAAACTGAAAATATTATCCCGCTCGTCTACTTTATCCGCAAACCATTCCTGAAGGCCGGCCGGGGTACTCAAGAACTCATATAAAATGGAGGGTGGGCATTTTAAAGAGTATTCTAACGTGAACTGCTGTTTCTTGCTCATCTATTGTCTATTGATCGTGGGCTGCAATTATAGATAAATATTTCATGACCTGAAATTTTTTTTAATTCTTCAGAAAAGCCTGATAATGAAGAAATCATCCCTTCCAATAATGGGAAACAGTTGAAAATCAGTCATTTATCGCAGTTCGGGTTTGCTATTCACGTTCTTAAACCTTATATTGGATAGGTTAATGTGAATCTTATGTTGAACATGATAAGAAAAGATTCAATTATGCGTTTTTATTAGGATCCTAATATCTGAATTTCTGAAGAACCCTTTAACCTATAACCCTTTAAAAATTACCTGCCCATGAGTATGCGTCAACTCAAGATCACGAAAAGTATCACAAATCGTGAGTCTCAGAGCTTGGAAAAATACCTGCAGGAGATCGGAAAAGTTGAATTGATCACTCCGGAAGAAGAGGTAAAACTCGCTATCCGGATCAAGCAGGGAGATCAGAAGGCCCTTGACAAACTAACTAAAGCCAATCTTCGTTTCGTAGTTTCCGTAGCCAAACAGTACCAGAACCAGGGATTGACCCTGCCAGACCTCATCAATGAGGGTAATCTGGGCCTGATCAAGGCAGCACAGCGTTTTGACGAAACCCGAGGTTTCAAATTCATCTCTTATGCGGTTTGGTGGATTCGCCAAAGTATTCTCCAGGCGTTGGCTGAACAATCCCGTATCGTGCGTCTTCCGCTGAATAAAGTTGGATTAACCAATCGTATTCAAAAAGCCTATTCCCTGCTTGAACAGCAGTTTGAGAGGGAGCCTTCTCCAGAGGAACTGGCTGAAGTGCTGGAACTGGATATTGAAGAAGTTCGCTCTACTATCGGCATCGGCGGCAGACATGTAAGTGTCGATACCCCATTATCGGAGGGTGAGGACAACACGCTGATAGACGTCATGGAAAATACGAATGCCGATCGGGCGGAAACAAATATTGAGCACAACGAATCCCTGAAAATAGATATCGACCGTTCCCTGCAGACGCTCACAGAACGCCAAAAGGAAGTAATCTGCTTTTTCTTTGGTATCGGGGTGGACCATCCCATGAGCCTGGAAGATATCGGCGATCGCTTCAGCCTTACCCGGGAACGTGTTCGCCAGATCAAGGATAAGGCTATCACAAAACTGAGGTCCAATTCGGGTGCTAAATCCCTTCGGAATTATCTGGGTATTTAATCACAAAGAATATAGATTGAGATAAATTTACACTTCATTTTCTTACATTTGCCTTTCTGAAAAACGTGGATAGAACGAGATGTTTATTCACGTTTTTTCATTTCATTTTTAACGACAGGGATATGTTTGAAAATCTGAGTGAGAAGCTCGACTCAGCGTTTAAGCAGCTGAAGGGTCAGGGCAGGATCACAGAACTCAATGTGGCAGCAACGGTAAAAGATATCCGTCGCGCCTTGATCGATGCTGACGTAAATTTTAAGATTGCCAAAGATTTTACTGACACGATTCGGCAGAAGGCTTTGGGTCAGAAAGTGCTGACGGCCGTAAGTCCGGGTCAGCTGATGGTCAAAATTGTACAGGACGAGCTGACGGAACTAATGGGTGGCAACGAAAGCCCATTGAATGCCAGGGGTAACCCCGCAGTCATCCTGGTTGCCGGACTGCAGGGATCCGGAAAAACCACTTTCAGTGGCAAACTTGCATATTACCTCAAAACGCAGAAAGGACTTTCCCCGCTTCTCGTGGCGGCAGATATATATCGGCCGGCAGCCATAGAACAACTTCGGATTCTGGGTTCCCAGATTGGAGTGGATGTTTTCACGATGGAAGGCAATTTAGATCCCGTAAGTATTGCAAAACAAGCAGTTACAGAAGCAAAAAGCAAAAATAAAAATGTCGTCATCGTGGATACTGCCGGTCGTTTGGCCATTGATGAAGCCATGATGACCGAGGTCGACAATATCAAAAAAGCCGTTGATCCACAGGAAATATTGTTTGTGGTGGATTCCATGACAGGCCAGGATGCAGTGAATACTGCGAAGGCCTTTAATGAAAGATTAAACTTTACGGGTGTTGTACTTACGAAACTAGACGGTGATACCCGGGGTGGTGCGGCTCTTTCAATTAAATACACGGTTAGCAAACCTATAAAGTTCGTTAGCAGCGGGGAAAAAATGGAGACCTTGGATGTGTTCTATCCGGATCGCATGGCTCAACGGATTCTGGGAATGGGGGATATCACTTCACTGGTGGAAAAGGCACAGGGTCAGTTTGACGAAGCACAAGCCCGGAAACTGGGAAAGAAAATACGTAAAAATCAATTTGATTTCGAAGATTTTAAGCAGCAACTTGACCAGATTCGTAAAATGGGCAATATCAAGGATCTCCTGGGAATGATTCCTGGTGTGGGTAAATCCATTAAAGATATTGATATCAGTAATGATTCATTCAAAGGAATCGAAGCCATGATTGGCTCCATGACGCCCTTTGAACGCGCTAATCCGGATTCAATTGATCAGAACCGAAGAAAACGCATCGCCAAAGGAAGTGGTAAGGAAATTGCAGAAGTAAATGCGTTCATGAAACAGTTCGAACAAATGAAACAGATGATGAAAACAATGAATAAAATGCCGATGGGAGGAATGGGATTTGGGAAACGTTAATTTCGCCATTCATCAAAAAAGACGTTAAATCATTCGACATTTTATAGTTGATTCATTACATTTGCAGTAACAGATTGATTCGTTCGATCTACTTTTTAAACCTTATTAAATAACGCATTTAAATTTTTATTTAAGATGCCTGTAAAAATCAGACTCCAAAGACATGGGTCTAAGAAAAGACCATTCTATTTCATCGTCATTGCCGACATTCGCGCACCAAGAGATGGAAAATTCATTCAGAAAATTGGTACCTACAATCCTTTAACTGTCCCGGCTTCAGTTCAACTTGACCGCCAGAAGGCGCTCGACTGGCTGCACAAGGGCGCTCAGCCGACAGACACGGTCCGCCGCATTTTGAGTTATAAGGGTGTGTTATATCTGAAACATCTCTTACGTGGCGTTGGACTTGGACTTTTTGATGAAGCAGCTGCTATGGAAAAATTTTCCAAATGGCATAGCGATCACGAATTAAGTGTAAAGAAACGCCAGGAAGATCATCGCAAGGCAAGACCCGGTGGCAGACGAAACGCACCTCCTCCAAGAAGAGTTGAAAGAAGGCAGGAGAACGAAGCACAGGGTTAAACGGTGTAAAAATATTCTTATCAAGGCTATCTTTTTCAGGGTAGCCTTTTTTTATTGAATTCAGGCATGGAAAAGAGCTATAGAAATATCGGAAAAATTGTTTCTGCTTTTGGATTGAAAGGAGATCTGATCGTGTTGCATCACCTGGGGAAGAAAATTGCTGTTTCAAAAATAAAAGTCATTTTCCTGGAACAAAAAAAAGATGAATTGCTTCCTTATTTCGTCGAAAATATCAGGAAAAAAGCAGACAATGAATTGTACCTGAAACTGGAAGGAATTGGCAGCAAGGAAGACGCTACTAAATTTTTACGCCGCGATGTTTGGTTGAACGAAGAAGAAATCCAAATACATACCCACAAGAATAATCCCATCGGATGGGTTGGTTACAGGATCCTGGACCAGGGAAAAGACCTGGGTCCTATTCTGGAAGTAATCGAACAACCTCATCAGATATTATGTCGAATTGAATTGGATACTAAAGAAGTATTAATTCCAATAAATGAACAAACGCTGGATAAAGTGGATCATAAAACCAAGACTGTTTTGCTTAGTTTACCTGATGGTTTGCTGGATGTTTATCTAGGTTAGTGTGGCGGGCATGGAATCAACTGTAAACTGCCATTGAAATTAACAGTATTTATAAAATATTACCTCCCGGTCTTCGTTGACCTTACATGCAATTCTTTTATTTCAGTAAAAAATTAGTTCCTAAAACGGTCATCTTTCTACTGATTTGTATACAGTTACAAGCCCAGCCGGTCTCAGGCATCTGGAAAGGGAAAATGGGCAATTCCCGGGTGGAGCTCAAGTTGATTCGTAAAGGAGACAGCCTCATTGGTACTTCCTACTATTACGATTCCAAATCTAGTTACCGGCGATATTCGGTGAAGGGATATTTTGATGATCGGAATAATGATGTGATTTGGTACGACGATATACTGATAGAAGACCATGGTTCAAATCATTCAGGTCCTCTGCTGGCTGTCGCAGATTTTAATTGTCCGGGTGAGGGTGTCATGAAGCTCGACGGAAAATCTTCCGGGAAAGAGTATAATACAAAAGATAAGAAGGAGCTACACATCGTGAAGGGCAATGCCATACCCGATTTTCCGGATGAATGGGATTTTCTGATTGAGAATTATGCATACGGAGTGAGTCATCCGGAAATCGTTGACAGTATTGAGCAAATGGCATTTAGTCCGGGAGAATCGATACCCGGGAATGAGTCCGGATCATCGTCCAATTCAAAAGTAAAACCGCAATCGGTCATTCCAGGTCAGGGTCATGGAGGAGAAACAGCCCTGCTAACAGATAAAATAAATACCCAACAAACCGGGATTGTTACGGAAGAAACAACTCAGGAACCATCTGCGCAAACAAAGCATTCAAATACGGGTATTGAAAAACCAGTATCATCTAATCAGCAGGTGACTGCACCGGTCTTTTTGCCACCGGCCATACAAACCAATGAAGAAAGATTTACAAGCCGGACAAAAATTTTACAAAACGTTATTCCCATTAAAGGTGATTCAATTGAGCTTCGATTTTATGACAATGCAGAAATCGACGGAGATTCCATCGCTGTATTTTTAAATGGCCGTTTATTAAAGGAACATATCCTGCTTGCAGAAGAGGCGTATATTATGAAGATTGCCGTAACAGATCTGCAATCAGACAATGAACTCGTGATGGTTGCCGAAAACATGGGTACCATACCACCCAATACCTCGCTGATGGTCGCCATAGTTGAAGACAAACGATACGAAGCGCATCTTCAAAGTACTGAAGGAAGCAGCGCCCTGGTGAGGCTGGTGAAGCCATGAAAAGCTTAAGGGTTAACGCTCAAAGCTTAGAGCCAAGTGAGGAGTTTGAATTATAAAATCAATTTATTTTGGAGAACGAAACCTGTTTCCCGGTTATTATATAAGCTTTATATAAGTATTATATAAGCTTCATATCAGTCTGATAGTTTTACCCCTCGAAAAATCAATTTTATTAATTAATTCCGGATATAAATCGGGAAGTTTAGACCACTATATTAATCATCTTATTCTTAACATAGATGACTTTTTTGGGTGAATTTCCATTCAACCATTTCTTTACCGATTCATCGGCAAGCACCATTTCCTCCACCTGCTCTTGATTTGCTTCCAGGCTTATGTTGAGTTCAGTGCGCGTTTTTCCATTAATAGCTACCGGGTATAGTTTGGAAGATTCGACAAGAAGTTTTTCATTGTACACGGGATAAGGTGCGTTCAGTACGCTGCCTTCATTTCCCAGTTCATGCCATAATTCTTCACAGATATGAGGAGCATAGGGTGTCAGCAAAATCAGCAATTGCTCCAGAATTTCTTTTTTATGGGTTTTCAATTCGCCCAATTCGTTCACCGTGATCATACTGGCACTTACCGCAGTGTTGAAAGAAAAACGATCTGTGTCTTCGTCGAGTTTTTTGATGGCCTTATGTAAAACTTTCCATTCGGCATCCGTAGCCGGATCTGTCGTCCAAACTTTTCCTTTCGTTTCATCAAAAAACAAACGCCAGAGCTTTCGCAGAAAACGATGTACGCCTTCAATACCCTTTGTGTCCCAGGGTTTGCTTTGTTCTACCGGTCCAAGGAACATTTCATACATGCGGAAGGTATCAGCACCATATTTTTCCACCAGCTCATTCGGGTTAACGGTATTGAATTTTGATTTGGACATTTTTTCAACCTCCGAGCCACAGATATATTTGCCATTCTCCAATACAAAACTGGATTGCGCATATTCTGGTCTCCAGGCAGTAAATGCTGTAACATCGAGTTCCAATCCATCAACCAGGCTGACATCCACATGGAGACTTGAAATAGAAATGATTTTAATTTTTTCGGCGTCTGCTCCCCAGCTTTTTCTCAAAATATATTTTATTTCTTCCTGCAATTCGGGAAGCGATTTATTTTTCATTCCGGCGGAAATAAAAATGGGTTTTTGCTTTGCCAACGCTTCCATTTCATCCGATCCATCGATTTCAATTCTGTAAACAAAGCGGCTGCTTCCCTGTATCATGCCCTGGTTCACCAGTTTCTTATATGGTTCATCAAAGCCGATCAGGCCCAGGTCAAAAAGAAATTTGGCCCACATTCGGCTATATAACAGATGACCCACAGCATGTTCGGTTCCACCTATATAAAGGTCTACCTGGTTCCAGTAATCCGATGCTCCGCGGCTGCAAAATGTTTCGGTATTATGCGGATCCATGTAACGCAGATAGTACCAGCTGCTTCCGGCATAACCAGGCATGGTATTAGTCTCCAGGTGTTTTGATGTCCATATTTTCAGATTTGCCAGAGGTCCTTCGCCGTCGGGTCCGGGTTTATAAGTTTCCACTTTGGGCAACTCAAGCGGAAGGTCCTTTTCATCAAGCGGGTAAGCGACTCCGTTTTCCCATCTGATGGGAAAAGGTTCGCCCCAATAGCGTTGCCGGCTAAACGCTGCATCGCGGATTTTGTAGTTCACTCTTGGATTTCCGATCTTCAACTCCATCAGTTTATTATTCACCAGTGGCACGGCCTCCCGCATCGGGAGACCATCCAGGAAGTCACTGTTTTCAAGCCTGGCGTCTTTTGTTGGATTGGCCTCTTTTCCATCAAAATGCGACCCGATAATATTTGTAATCGGAATATTGAAATGTTGTGCAAATTTAAAATCACGTTCATCTCCGCAGGGTACTGCCATGATTGCGCCTGTACCATAACCCGCCAATACGTATTCTGAAATCCACACGGGTATTTGGCGTTGGTTGAACGGATTGAGGACATATGAGCCTGTAAAACACCCCGTAATCTTTTTTTCTGCCAGCCGCTCCCGTTCGCTGCGGCTTTTTACATAACTGATATATTCTTCCACTGATTTTTTCTCAGCAGCTGTAGTCAGCGCGGGTATTAGTTCATGCTCCGGAGCCACGACCATAAAATCTACTCCGAATATCGTATCCGGACGCGTTGTGTATACCCGGAGTTTTTTTGTGTCACCGGTTGCAAATGCAAAATCAATCTCCGCACCATAACTCTTCCCGATCCAATTGCTTTGCATTTCCTTCATGGCATCGCTGAAAGCGACTTTGTCCAGACCTTCCAGCAGGCGATCGGCATATTCCGTGATACGCAGGTACCATTGACGTAATTTTCTTTTCACTACAGGATAACCACCCCGTTCGCTAAAACCATTAATGACCTCGTCGTTGGCCAGCACTGTACCCAATGCCTCACACCAGTTCACTTCTCCGAATCCACAATAAGCAAGACGATATTCCATAAGTATGTCCTGCTGTTGTTTTTCGTTATATGCCCCCCATTCAGACGCAGTAAAGGACGGAATCGCGCGGTAGCCGGAAACAGATATGCTTCCTTCTTCCTCAAATGCGGCGATCAGTTCTGAAATGGGCCTGGCCTGGGCCTTCCCGCGATTATACCAACTGTTAAACAACTGCAAAAAAATCCACTGGGTCCACTTATAGTAATTGGGTTCAGCGGTGTTCACTTCGCGGCTCCAGTCGAAAGAAAATCCGATCCTGTCCAGCTGTTCCCTGAAATTGGAGATGTTCTGTTTTGTGCTTGTAGCCGGATGTATACCATGATCTATGGCGTATTGTTCAGCAGGCAATCCGAAAGCATCATATCCCATCGGATGCAATACGTTAAAGCCTTTTAGCCTCTTATAACGGGTAAAGATATCGCTGGCGATATATCCCAGCGGATGACCAACGTGCAAACCTGTTCCGCTTGGATAGGGGAACATATCAAGCACATAACATTTTGGCTTGGTGCTGAGGTTGCTCACCTGATAAATCCGGTCGGCCTTCCACTTTTCCTGCCATTTTTTTTCAATAGCGTTGAATGAATACTCCATATGAACCAACAAAAATACGCATCATGCGGGGAAATCTTTTATTTTTGCCCATTCCAGTCACCTGTTAAAACGGAAATAGTTCAACTATGGCACAAACCCGGAAAGGCTCAGCCAAACGTTCCGCACCTTCTTATATAATGGCGATTGTAGGTGTGTCCCTCGTACTTTTTCTTTTGGGCATTTTAGGATGGATTATTATCAATGCAAATAAGCTTGGACAATACTTCAAGGAAAACATTGCAATGAATGTGTATATACGCGAAAATGTTTCACCGAGAGACAGCGCGGCCCTGGTTCAATACATTTCTATCCAGCCCTATGTAAAGGATTACCAGTATGTGACCAAGGACCTTGCCAAACAGAAATATCTGCAGGATGGAAATAAAGACTGGGGTGCATTACTCGACCGGAATCCCCTTCCCGCCAGTATTGATTTCAGAATAACAAAGGAATATGCTTCGATCGATTCTCTTTCGAAAATCAAAAACGACTTATTGCAAAATATTGCGGTCAGCGATGTGCAATATCCGCAGTCACTGGTAACCAATCTCAATAATATCGTCAACAAGATCAGCATCATTTTGCTGTCTGTAATCGTTATTATTTCAATCCTGGTCATTTTCCTTATTGACAATACCATCCGGCTCGCGATGTTCAGTAACCGGTTTCTGATCAAAACAATGCAAATGGTGGGCGCCACCCGTTGGTTTATTTCCCGACCGATGGATCTGAGGGCATTTATTAATGGACTTATCAGTGGCTTGCTGGCAGTCGGAGGATTGATCGCCATTATCATTTTTGCTGAAAATCAATTGCCCTATCTGAAAGCGCTTCGTGATTATCCATTACTTATTATGCTGTTTATTGTTATCATTTTGTTAGGGATTTTTATTTCCTTCATCAGCACGCATCGTAGCGTATTGAAATACCTAAAGATGAAGTTGGATGAATTGTATTGATTTCTGTACATTGCGATCCTATTTTCTGTTATGGCAAAACAAGTAAAAACAGCAAGCGGCTCTAAAAATTACAAACCTTTATTCGGCAAGGAAAATTACCGTTGGATGTTTATCGGTCTGGTTTTAATCCTGCTCGGTCTGCTTCTGATGATTGGCGGAAAAAGCAAGGATCCCAATGTATTCGATCCATCCGAAGTATACAGCTTTAGAAGAATTACCGTTGCGCCAATCTTAATTCTTGGCGGCCTGGCTCTGGAGATTGTCGGGATCTTTAAGAAATCCAAAGCTGAAAATCCAAAATGAGCCTGATTCAATCCATTGTAATTGCCATTATTGAAGGCATTACAGAATTTTTACCCATATCTTCAACGGCACATATGAAGTTTGCTAATCCCCTGATCGGGGTTCACGCAAACGCCTTTACCGATCTTTATGAGATCGTGATTCAGCTAGCGGCAATCCTGGCGGTTGTCGTACTTTACCACAAACAGTTTTTTGATTTTAAAAAAATCGGGTTTTATTTTAAACTGGTCATCGCCCTGATCCCGGCAATTATAGCGGGTGTTTTATTGAAGAAACACATAGATGCGATGCTGGGTAATCTCGGATTCATTGCTGTGATTATGATCGTCGGGGGGATTATCTTATTATTCATTGACCGTCTATTCACCAAACCCGTGATTCGCACTCAGGACGCCGTTACAAATAAAAACGCATTTCTGATAGGCTGTTATCAGGTTCTCTCCGTTTTGTTCCCCGGCCTGAGTCGCAGCGCTGCGACGATCATTGGTGGATTGCAACAAAAACTTGACCGGCGCACGGCTGCTGAATTCTCTTTTTTCCTGGCAGTGCCGACTATGATGGCGGCATCCGTAAAAAGTTTCTATGATGTGCACAAGGCGAACCCTGAAGTTTTCGTTCGGGATAATATGTTGATGCTCGTAGTCGGTAGCATCGTTGCCTTTTTAGTGGCGCTTCTGGCCATCCGTTTTTTTATTACCTATTTACAGCGCCATGGATTTAAATTATTCGGATATTACAGAATCCTTGCGGGATCATTGATTCTTTTTTTAATGTGGATAGGGGTTATTCATCAATAAACTAAGCGGTTATGCAAACAGCCTCCAAAAAAGTAATTCGCGGATGGGCTATGTATGACTGGGCGAACTCCGTTTATAATCTCGTTATCACTACTACTTTTTTCCCCATTTATTTTACGGCTGTAACCAGGAAGCAATTTGGAAGTGATATCATTCCATTCCTTGGAAGAAAATTTGTAAATTCTTCACTATACGATTATTCGCTGGCCTTCGCTTATCTTTTTATAGCGTTGCTCTATCCAGTGCTGACTTCTATTGCTGACACCCGGGGCAATAAAAAATCGTTCATGAAATTCTTCTGTTATATGGGTTCCCTGGGATGTGCCCTTCTTTATTTTTTCAATGGTACCAATTTATGGCTTGGTATCATTTGTTTTATGATGGCATCTATGGGGTTTGTCGGCAGCCTGGTTTTTTATAATGCATTTCTTCCCGAAATCGCTGCGCCGGAAGACCGTGACCGGGTTAGTGCCAAAGGGTTCTCCTTCGGGTATATTGGCAGTGTAATTTTGCAATTGATAGGGTTTGCATTGGTTATCCTGTTGCCGGGCGACCCATTCCTGGCGCCCAGAATTACATTTTTACTGGTTGGTATTTGGTGGGCATCTTTTGCGCAGATTACTTTCGCTGCACTACCCGAAACCCGATCGGCAGGAAAAATCGGTACCCATATTTTCAGCGAAAGTTTTTCCGCAATGAAAGAGGTTTACCTGGAAATTAAAAAACTGCCCGTATTAAAAAACTTTCTCCGCGGATATTTTTTTTATAGCATGGGGGTGCAAACGGTTATGCTGGCCGCCACTTTATTTGGGAGTAAGTTGTTGCAGCTGCCAGATACGAAACTGATCATTACCGTCGTCGTTATACAACTGGTTGCGATACCCGGGGCTATATGGATGAGTAAACTGTCAGAGACATTCGGAAACCTCCGTGTGCTGACCGGCATTATTGTTTTTTGGATATTGATTTGCGTGGCTGCTTACTATACAGCCTATTTTAAGGAACAAGGTGGAAATCCCGAATTCGGATTCTATGGCCTTGCCATTGCCGTGGGACTCGTAATGGGCGGAATTCAGTCTCTCAGCCGTTCTACATATTCTAAATTGATGCCTGACACAAAAGATACATCCTCATATTTTAGTTATTATGACTTTACAGAGAAACTAGCCATCGTAATCGGGATGTTCAGCTTCGGACTGATCGAAGAAGCCACAGGCAGTATGAAGAATTCGGTATTGAGTCTGATTGTGTTTTTTGTGTTTGGATTGCTTTGGCTGATCAGGGCGCAAAAGTTAAAGTCGTTGTCGGTTGAGCGACAACCGTTGACCGTTGACCGTTGACCGATGTCCGTAAGACTAACTATTTTAAATTAAATTCTGAAATCACAAATATTTTTATCATCTCAAAACGGTAAACGGTCAACGGTCAATGTAACGAAATGATTCTCCATACAATCGATACCGGTTATTTCAAGCTCGACGGAGGCGCTATGTTTGGCGTAGTTCCTAAGTCGATCTGGAATAAAATGAACCCCGCAGACGCGAATAATCTTTGTACTTGGGCCCTGAGATGCATGCTGATTGAAGACGGAGACCGGCTCATCCTGGTAGACACCGGCATTGGTAATAAACAGGATGCGAAGTTCTTTAGTCACTATGATTTGCATATTGAGCATAGTCTTGACGAATCACTGGAATCGATCGGATTCAGCAGAAATGATATCACGGATGTGTTTCTGACCCATTTACACTTTGATCATTGCGGAGGTGCGATCATTAGACAGGAGGGGAAGCTGTTGCCTGCATTTCCGAATGCTGTTTATTGGAGCAATCCTTGTCATTGGGCATGGGCTATGGAACCGAATGAAAGAGAGAAAGCATCTTTTCTGAAAGAAAATATTCTGCCTATACAGGAAAGCGGTCGGTTACAAATGCTGGCGGTAAGGGGCTATGACAAAGCAGATAGCGAGAGCCAGCTGACTCAGATCCCTTTTGTTGAGGGGTTTAGTATTCGGGTAGTACATGGGCATACGAATTCGATGATGCTCCCACAATTGAGTTATAAAGGGAAAACGATTGTTTTTATGGCCGACCTGTTACCCTCCGCGGCACACTTGCCCATTCCATATGTGATGGCTTATGATATGTTTCCGCTTACTTCCTTAAGAGAAAAAAGGGTTTTTCTGGAAGAAGCGCTGACCGGAGACTATATTCTGTTTTTTGAACATGATCCGATACACGAGTGCTGCAGTTTAAAAAAAACTGAAAAAGGGATACGTGCGAAAGAATTTTTTAAATTAAAAGATCTTTGATTGAACTTTTGAATAATAATATTTATAATTTTACGTTATTCACCCTTACTAACCCCCTTACATAGATTCCGAGAGCCATTCATCAAAAGTGAGTGGCTTTTTTTTAGTTGACGGTTGACGGTTAGCAGTTGACGGAGTAAAGGTGGTGATAAACACGCTTTACATTTGCTTTGGGCTTTAGTTTTTAGGCTTTGGGCTTAGGAGGTTCCTCCCTGAGGAAATAGTCCTCCGATTTATAATCAAAGGTTTTTGGCGGCGTATTTTTATAATCAGCGTTATAAGCTACAAAGAAATACAGATACAAAGCACGGCTGAGACGCATGAACCAGGGTTGAAGAGCGATCAGTAAAATCCCGTTGATACCCATCCACCAGTAGAAACGCTGATCGGTTAGTGAGAATCCGATGGTAAGGAACCATAATAAAAAACTGAAAATGCAGAAAAGAACAGTGACTGCGTAACTGATATAAGCCGTACCATACCAGAAACCTACTTCAAGTTCGAACAATTGGCCGCATTCGGGACAATGGGTAGGCATTTTCAGCGTGGATTTTAAATTCCAGGGGTTGGGATCCTTAAACATGTTTCCTTTCCGGCATCTTGGGCATTTCTGCAACAGAAGACTCCACAAAAACCCCGGTTTCCCCGCCATATTCAACAATTTTTACAAAGGTACCTGCTATTTGCCTGATTTGAAGAGCAGGTATAATTTGAGGTGCTTAAGGAATGTCATATGGGCAATCTGGATAGCAATAACAAACCCGAACAAACCATCCAGAAAGCCGGCCCTGATAATAAAACTTACGAAGAAGTTCCACCAAGGACGAAGAATGACATTCAACAGGTTTGTTTTTTTACCGTTGGCGAAAAGCGATTCTGCGGCCAGCGTACTGAGCTTATTATTCTGGATTACGTGTTCTGATACCGTATGATAGGAATAGTGCAGAATATCACCTTTCAGATGTTCAACGGGAATATTATTCTGTATCACCACCTGGTCGTGCGGATTAGTTCCTCCCCAATGGGCAATCCTGCGATCGAAAAGGCGGATTTTGGCATCCGGATACCAGCTTCCATGCCTGATAAATTTGCCACAATAATTGCTACAGCGATTCATCCGGTATACACGATTGGTAAAATTTTCTTTGATTCGCAGAATGCTACCGGCAAGCAGAGGATTCAGCGCTTCGTCGGCATCCAGGCTTAATACATAATCGTGGGAAGCCAGCTCAACGGCCTTGTTTTTTTTCTCGATAAAACCTTTGAATGCTTCCTGTTTAACAATGGCGCCCTTGCCTTCGGCAATTGCTACCGTTTGGTCAGTGGAATAGGAATCCAAAATCAGGATCTCATCCGCGACTTCTACAACGGAATCAATGCAGCGGCCGATATTTTTTTCTTCATTAAAACAAATGATTACAACGGAAAGTTTTTCCATGTACGATCTGGATTTAACTTGTTGAAATCATAACAGGCTCTGAAATATCCTGACTGTTTTTTCTTTCTCCGATTTGTTGTCGCCACATAGCATAATAAAGGCCCTTCTCATCCCTTAAACTTGTATGTGTTCCGGTTTCCACCACTTTGCCTTTTTCCAATACATATATCCGGTCGGCATGCATGATCGTGGATAATCGGTGGGCAATCAGGATGGTGATCTGGTTTCTTTGGGAAGAAACCTGTCGAATGGTTTTCGTTATTTCTTCTTCAGTTAAGGAATCCAGCGCAGAGGTAGCTTCATCAAATATGAGCACGCGGGGCTTTCTTAACAGGGCCCTCGCAATGGACAATCTCTGTTTTTCGCCGCCAGATAACTTCAGGCCCCCTTCTCCGATCATGGTCTCCAACCCCTTTTCCGCTCTTTCCAGCAAATTAAGACAGGATGCTTTTTTCAAAACATCTATCAGATCGGGCTCCGTAGAATTTGGATTTACGAACATCAGATTTTCACGAATCGTTCCTGAAAAAAGTTGCGTATCCTGTGTTACGAATCCGATCTGGTTGCGCAGATCATCGAAACTAATCGAATTTTCATCCAGGTTATTATAAAGAATTTTCCCCTGCAAAGGTCTGTACAGACCCACCAATAATTTCATTAATGTTGATTTCCCCGATCCGGACGGACCTACAAAAGCAATGGTTTCCCCAACCTGTACATCAAAGCTGATCCGGTCTATCGCATAATGCTGTGCCGTTTTATGTTTAAAAACTACATCCCTGAAGCTAAGAACTTCAACCTTCCCCAGATGCTTTGGATTTGCTGCTTCAGGCTCGGGAACTTTTTTCATTAGCTGTTCGAAATTATTAAGCGAAGCCTGTGCTTCGCGATAAGACAACACGATATTACCAATATCCTGCAGCGGGCCGAATACAAAAAAGGAAAAAATCTGCATGGTAACCAGTTGTCCGGCATTCATCTTGTCTTTGAAAATGAGCCACATCAAAATGAAAAGGATCACCTGGCGCAGCGTATTAACAAAAGTTCCCTGTACAAAACTGATACTGCGAATGCGTTTTACCTTCGTAAGCTCGAGACCCAGGATCTTATATGTATTCTTATTCAGGCGGTTTACTTCTTCCTGTGTGAGTCCCAGGCTTTTCACCAGTTCAATATTCCGTAGGGATTCTGTAGTCGAACCAGCCAGGGAAGTGGTTTGTGAAACAATATTTTTTTGTATGATTTTAATCTTCCTGCTCAGTATATTACTAATGAATGTGAGCAGGAGAATTCCACCCAGATAAACCAATGGAATACTCCAATGAATATAAATGGCGGCATAAGTAAAAACAAATATTACGCCGATAATAACGCCGAACAGAAGATTGATGAAATAGTTTATGAATTTTTCTGTATCTGTTCTCACCTTTTGCAATACACCCAGTGTCTCTCCGCTACGCTGGTCCTCGAAGTCCTCATAGGGTAATTTCATAGCATGTTGTAAACCGTCTGTGAACACTTTCGCCCCGAATTTCTGAACAACGACATTCATAAAGTAATCCTGGAAATTTTTTGCAATCCGGCTCATCATGGCTACGGCTACGGACAACAGGAGCAGGTTGATGACGCCTGGATGTGTCCACGAGAATGACGTAAAAAAACTTTCGGCGGAAACGGTATGATGCAGTTTGCTGGCCTGGACAAAATCATTCGAAAGATTAACAATTTTTCCGAAAATGATGGGATCGAGGAGAGAAAAACCCGTGTTCAGCCCGGCCAGGAATAATGTCAGGCCCACGAGCCATCTGTAGGGTCTGAGATAAGTGAGCAATATTTTCATATAATTAAAATAACAGTTACAGGCGAAACTGGTTCAGAATTCAGTTAATTTCTTACAATTTCGATAAAAATAATAAGATGCCCTGATTTAACTGGTTGAAATGGAGATATTGAGGTTATCTGCTATCTTTATTTTTTTGAGACCGAACAGGATAATGGTGATGAGACTTTGTAGATTATGCGTATTAAATTTTTAAGATGACAAAACATAAACTGAGGAAGTTTTTCAAACCTCTCTATCCCATCCTGGATATTTTACTTTCTCCTTTCACTTTTCTTGCATCCGTTCTGTTGTTTTCCATTCGGAAAATGAGAATCGTTAACATGCCTTTGAGTAAATGGATATTTAAAAAAGTGGGCGTATTTCCAATTACAAATCACTATTATGAACCTTTATTTGATGACAGCCTTTTAAAACTGCCTTTGGACAGGGACAGGTATCTTCCGGGTATTAACTGGAATGATCAGGCTCAACTTGATTTGCTGGGTAATTTCCATTTTCAGACCGAACTGGCTGCCATTCCCTTTAAAAAGACAGCCAATGCTCTATCTTTTTACTATGATAATCCTTCCTTACGGCCCGGAGATGCGGAATACCTGTATTGTATGGTAAGAAATTTCCTGCCCTCAAAAATCATTGAAATCGGAAGCGGTTATTCTACACTGCTGATTCAGAAAGCTGTCAGCGACATTCGGATTCAGAAACCGGAATATAAAGTAGACCATATCTGTATAGAACCTTATGAAATGCCCTGGCTTGAAAAAACGGGTGTACAGGTGATCAGGCAGTTGGTAGAGGATCTGAAACCTGATCTTTTCAAATCGCTGTGTGAAAACGATATACTTTTTATCGATTCATCCCATATGACCCGTCCGCAAGGAGATGTGCTGTTTGAATTTCTTGAGTTGCTACCCGTCTTACAAAAAGGAGTTGTTATACATGTACATGATATTTATTCACCCAAAGATTACCCGGGAGAACTCCTGGTAGACGATGTAATGTTTTGGAACGAACAGTATATATTGGAATCTTTTTTGTCTTGCAATCATTCATTTGAAATCATAGGGGCCCTGCACTATTTGAAATCACATTATCCAAATGAAGTATTTGCAAAACTTCCGGTTCTTGGTAAAATGCAGGATGAGGTCCCCGGGTCATTCTGGTTGAAAAAAGTGCAATAAAAGCAGATCATGATCTTTTGCCGAGAATTTCGAAATATGCCTCCATTGTTTTTTTTGCCGCGATTTCCCAGGTAAACTGCTTCAGAACTTTCGACGAAAGACCCTCCGGGATAGTGTTCCTGGCAGCCTGATCAATAGCCTGAAATATAGAATCCGGCGATTCCGGATCGCAGTAATAGGCATCATTTTCGAAATATTCGTATGCATCTCCTTTTCTGGTAATTACAATATTACAACCCATGGCGGCTGCCTCCAGTGAACTGAGCCCTGTAGTTTCAAACCAACTGGGTAAAACGTGCACTTTCGCTTTTCGGTAATAGTCCAACAGTAATTTTTGTTCAAGAAAATCAATGAATTCAATATTGGGACCTGCCGCCTGTTTACATTGCTCGTGGTAATCGATTTGATTTGTCGACACGGCACCTATCAGAACCAGGCGATACGGTGTGCCTACGATTGCCCGGATCAAATTCAGCTGATTTTTTCTTCCCTCAATTCTTGCCACACAAAGAATCAAATGTTCATCCCGTATTATTTCGTCCGTTATTACCGGCGTAAAAAGGATTTTGTCGATTCCGTTTGGTATGACCCTGTATTTTTTTTGAATATTATAAGCTCGTGAGAGCCTGTTATACTCGCTTTTCGAATTCGGTAACAACATTTGCGTCATCCGGGCGATTTTTTGGATGGATTTCTTCTGCCCATTCAGCAGAAAATATCTGCTTTTTATCTTAACTCCATTTGCCACGAACCTGGCCAATGCTTTCATGTATTCAATGAGGTCAGGAGACAAGAATCTGAATAAGAACGCGGAAGTACCCTGTCTCGCTTTTTTCTCATACTCGGAATAATCCACAAAAATGGTTGATACGACGAAGGGAGTGCGACTCCGCCCGATATGCGGGAGGATATCATCCGGGCGGATGATATTGAAGAAATGAAGAAAATCGTATTTAGTATAGTCGGGTTTCTGGTCTGCCAGAAAAATATCAACGTCAATTCCCATGAGCCTCAATTCCGCCGCTGTGTTGACGATCTGAATGGTATCACCACCTTTATCGTTGAACAATGATGCTCTTGAAATAAATGCGACTTTCATATCCTTGATTTTTTCAGGATATTTTTCCTATTGAATTCCTCAAATACCTGGCTGAAAGCCAATGTCCAGATCACGTATTCGGCAATATTAAAAAAATAGCTTCCTGTGAACTGGTAAATGAATATAAAAATAAATAGACCCAGGCGGTAATAATTTGAATAAGTTTTGGTCCGGAAGAAAAAATACCATTCGAGACTAAACCGGATGACCAAACCCGCGATACCGTAAATAGCAAATGTTTCGGCTACCGCATTAGGAATGGTAATTGCATTTACATTAAAAACAGTATTATAGAAGTCGTTCCAAATCTGTACGCCGATTAATTTTAATTGCCCAAGCCCGATGCCAAAATATATGCTTTTTTCCCGTGCAACACGCCAGGCGAGTGTAAATGAATCGGAGGACCTTCCTTTAAATGAAGTGTCTTTCCCACTGAAAATATTCCTGATTCTTAAGTATAACGGATTGTCGGGATATAAATAATAAACGATAATGGCGGCTGCAATAATAAACAGCGCCGCTGTAAATGCGTATACTGCGACATTTTTTTTCATGAAAAACGAGCGTATGTCCGGAAAAAAAAGAATACCAAAACTGATCGCTGTACCCAGTATAGCTCCCAGGGAAAAAGAAATAATCAGCGGAAAACTAACCATGAAGAAGATGTAACCGGCGTTTGGATACCTAAAGAAGATTATTTTAAGATAATAGTAAAATGCAAGAGGTATGAGAAGCGTAGAATAGTAGGAGGGTTCATAGGTAAACAGGCTAAAGCGTGGAAATTGAATAAGCCCGGTTGAAACATCATATACCGACCACATTAACCCACGAGCTGACGGGATAAAAAAAAGGATACTGGCAATACAAACGAGAAAAAAATTGATTTTCAATAACTGCCTGAAAATTGTTCTTAAAGAGGTGGTGATTTGCAGAAACCGGATCATTGTTAAGATGAACACGAAAACGGTGAACAGAAGAACATAGGATTTGAAATAATAATATGAATCTATGCCCTGACGGTAATGAATATATGCGAACGGAATCGTCAGGATAAAAAATACCCACCAATATTTGATTTTATTCTGCCTGTACAACCATATGAGAAAAAAGGGCGTAAGAATTGTTGTATACAGTAACCCCAATGGCAGAAATACCGAGTTGAGAAAAAAATACAGAATGGCAAATGGTAAATATTTATTGATTCTTATCAGGTTGGCCATACTATCGGAAGATTTGCCTGTTTTCTCCGTCCGAAACTACACCTTTTGTTACAAGCTGAACAATCGTTTTACATTGCAAAGAAACAATTCTTAAAAACGGTTCATTGTTTCAATCACTCGTTCGATTTCGCTGGTCGTATGGAAGGATGAAATGGGCAAACTGATCGTCGTACGATGAATCTCATCTGCAATGGGGGTTGGTTCTTTATCCAGTATACCCTTCATGGCCGTTTGTTTATTGGGTGCTACCGGATAGTGGATCTCGGTTTTAATTTCATTCTTTAAAAGAAACTCCCTTAAACGGTCCCGGTTTTCATGACGGACATTGAAAATATGGTAGACATCCAGAAAATCTTTTTGTACAACGGGCTTTATGAAATCGTTCTTCAGTCCCTGCCTGTATAATAAGGCTAGATTTCTCTTATGGTCATTCATCTTCTCGAGGTATGGAAGCTTTATGGATAGAAAAGCAGCCTGCAATTCATCCAGCCGGGAATTGTAGCCGATTTTTTCATTATGATATTTGACTTGAGATCCATAATTTCTTAATATTTGTACCGACCGGAAAAGGGCTTCATCAGAGGTATTGACTGATCCGGCATCACCTAGTGCACCCAGGTTTTTTGTTGGATAAAAACTAAATGCTCCCAAATCTCCGAAGCTTCCTGCTTTTTTATTCCTGAATGCAGCTCCGTGGGCCTGGGCACAATCTTCAATCACCCTTATATTCCGTTTACGGGCAATTAGCATGATTCGTTCCATATCACATAATTTTCCATACAGGTGTACGACCAGTATTGCTTTTGTATTGCCGGTTATTTTTTCTTCTATTTTATCCGGATCAATATTATACGTTAAAATATCGGGTTCAACCAAAACAGGTTTCAGGCCTGCATGCAACACAGCCAGTATGGTTGCGATATAAGTATTGGAGGGAACAATTACTTCGCTTCCCTTTTCGAAATCGCATGCTTTTAGGGAAAGTAGCAGGGCATCCAGACCATTGGCTACTCCGCAACTGAAAGTAGTACCACAATAGGCTGAAAAATCTCTTTCAAAGTTTTTTACGCGGTTCCCCAAAATAAACCACCCACTCTTTATTACCGCTTCGAACGAATTGGCAAAAGCAGGCATAAAGGGTTCATTCACTTTACCGAGGTCTTCGTATTCGATCATTTCTTATAAGGTTCAAAAATGTAGTCTTGTTGGTCAAAATATTCCGATGCGAGAACCATCAGAATAGCATCCGGTGAGAATTGATCCATCGTATGCCAGTCATGGGTCTGCAGTATGAGACATTTGGACGGTTGATCCAGCACAAAATAATTTTCATCCTGGCCATCATTATTATAAATCCGACAGCTTCCCTTCAGGCAAATGGCCGCCTGTATAGTAGTTTTGTGCCTGTGACCGCCACGCGCGGATTTATCCACACCATAGATATAAAATATTCGTTTTATTTCAAACGGGATTGTTTTTTCTATTACCGTGAGATTACCCCGAACATCAATAAACGTTTTCAGATCTATGAGATAAGCCATTTTTTTATTTGATTCTGCTCAGTTTATAAATATGATTATGCAGTCTGATCATAAAAAGGCTTTTCTTAAACAGCGGCAATCTGCCTTTTAACATCAGGAAAATTACATTTTTTATATACTCCAGGAGAACTTGCCCGGATCCGGGTGAATGTTGTCTGGCACCCTGAGGATTTAATTTGAATCCTGAACGGACTATCTGGTCACCTGTATTCAGTAAAAGGCGGATATATGGGAAATAGAGTATTTTCTTCACGTTCTTATCCAATTCATAGAGTGCAGCACAGCAGGCCACCTTTTCGTCAGTGAAGAATTTCAACCCATGAAAATGGAAAAATATCAGGGGCAGCCGTATTCCGTTTTGGTTATCCGTTATAAATATTTTGCCATTTTTGTCTTCGATCAAATACTGCTGTATATTCCAGGGTGCCAGTCCTCCTCCCGGATTTTGCATAACCTGCACACCCGGGAATCTTTTCTGCCAGTCGTCGAGGTATTTCTGATCTCCGAATTTTCCGTCTTCGAGATAAGCAAAACACCATTCAATGCAGCGGTCGCGCCACCAGGTCAGCGCATTCAAACCGTTTTGATCATTTTTAAAATACATGAACTGGACACAATAAATACCGTGGGTGGCGGATACATCATAATCCCTGGTATACCTGTGTTCAGAAATCATAATGGATTTGTCTGTCAATTCATCAAACAGAATCTGAGGGTCTTCATAAAAGATCATATCAGCATCCACATAAGTACAGGAAGGCAATTGAAATATTTCAATGCAGTATAAGATAATGGATGGTGTGCAGGTCCAGCAATATTCGGCAGATGTTCTTCCCAATTTCACCTGCTTTAATTTTTCATCTTCGAAATCGGACAGTGAAATAGCCGTAAGCTCTTTTTTTTTGAGGTTTATCAGGTAATCGTAACATGCATCATCAAATGCAACGACATATAAATGAAAATTTGTTGTGTTTTTTTTCAGTGATTCAAAGAGCTCCAGGCCCCGGGAAAGATAATTAGAATCAAAAAGAGTACAGAAATTAAGCATGGATGCCGGCAAATAATTTATTGATTTTCCTTTTGAGTAATATCAATGGGATTTTCATTTTTTCCGCTTGTATTTTTCGCAAAACGGCCTGTCTGCTTTCATCCAGCAAAGGATTCTTGTACTGCAATATCCCTTTATCTGCCAACTCCAGCGCAAAACCATATTGACGTTCAAGCAGGGCGAAGACAATCATCAGGAGCAGGCTTCGGATGGACAGGTGTTCGGGGCTGCGAAGATAGGTCAATTCAGCCCATCCGGGCGATGATCTGATGATTCTCTCGCTCAAAAAACCTCCTATCTGCTTTGCGTAACTGTTCTGAAGACGCTGGGTTCCCTTTACGTTCATGGAAGACAGCCAAAAGCCCTGTGTATGCATTTCCTGCATAACGGCGTAGAGTTTATCTTCATTCTTATAGGCATCCATAATTCCAGGTTCAAATTCAGCCAGTAGGACCGTTTCCTGAATTTTTGAAGGCAAGCTTTTATACAGACGCAGATCTGTGCCCTGTGTATCAACCTTGAACCAGTCGATATAGGAAATATTTGCTGATTGAAGGGTTTCTTCCAACGTAACGGCGGGCAGATCGGTAATTTTTTTTATATCAAAAAGCGGTTTGAATAACCAGGGGCTCAGTTTTTCTTCATCCGGTTCCAGCATACTGGAACAGAATGGAGAATTGGTTAAATAAAAAGGTATATTATCCGAAGGAGTAGCAGCTACTATCCGATTAACATGAATAAATTTTTTATAATTTTGATTTGACTGCTCGCTGATTTGGAACTCCCGGTCATCCGCATCGAATGCCACACAATATGAATATTTTGAAATGTATTTCCATTTGGAATGGACCCCGCCCGATGCACCGATATCAATTAATACCGGCGGCTGATCACGGAAATATTCCGATCGCATGATCTTATCTATTATTTTCATTTCTTTATTTTGAGAAGTAGGCCCTTGTATTGAATTTTTTTCCCGTCTAGAAAAATAAATGAATCGTTTTGGTGTTCTGATATGAGCGTATACATATCAGAAAAAGTATTTTTCAACGTATCATAATTTAACATCCAGCACGGGTAGCTGGCTTTATAAATTTCTGGCTGAACCAGTTGTACGCAAATACGGTCCCTTTCTTCGTAGTTGAAATATGTATTATCAATCAGGATATACGGAATTTTATACCGCATTAAACGTAGGAGCATTTCGTAGGGCTTTTCCAAATAAGGCAAAACGCATGAAAGCAGCAGAAGATCAGGTAAGCCCTGCGTTGCAAACATTTCTTCAGGGGTATAAAAAAAATGCAGATGATCGTCCTGAAAATATCGCTGACCAGCAGTGACAAAATTTTCCTGTTCTATAATATTCCATTGCAATTCCGGCACAACGGCCAGGAAGGTCCTGTTTTGGTAATAGGAGCTACCCAGTGAGCCGCCGAAATCAGCCACCCTCAGGGTGCCTTTATTTTGTACTGCTATCCACATCAATGCGGATAACAACGGCCACGAATAGTGAATTTTGTCAAATAAAACCGAATCACGTTCATAAGCGGCTTCTCCGCTCCTTACTTTCAGCAAGGCTTGTTTTACTTTATCCAGTATGACCGAATCATCATAGGTGCCAGTTAAGTCCTTTGCTTCCTGCCAGTTTTTATAATCACCAGACCATCCATACTTTCCGGCTTTTTTTAACAACGTTAAGAAAATCGGTGGGACGAGTTGTTTTATAAAACTTAAAGGCCGGCTTGACGTCATATATTTAATAAATCAGGGCTTTAATGCCATTCTTAACCTGCGTCTGATTTTTTTCCATAAACTGGGATTCATCGCTTTCCGGTGATAGTCGCAAAAGGCACGGTAGGCCTGTATGTTTTGAGATACTTCTATTCGCGATACTTTCACCGGTTCCGAAGCAACCGGAGCCGGCAATGAATATTCGAATCCATTGTTTGTCCCGGTGCCGTCACCGCCTATATTAGACACTAGTGATTTTCCGGGGTAAAGAGTATACTTATTTTTCAAAAATGCAGATGCATACCATCGGATGGCCCATGAGCTTGTTTTGCCGGCAATCTGATCCTTAAGCATTTGGACATAAGGATAACTTCCGTTAAAATCAAATTCTTCGCACTGATTTGATTCAACAAGACCTTTCAGAAGCAGGCTAGCATCTGGCTGAAATATATCCCATCCTCTCTTCCAGGTAGCCCAACCAAAGCAGTCAGCACCCCGAAGAAAGAAAGTACCTGGCAAAGTTTCATTAACAGGAAGCAGATAGCCATGTATACTGATCACATTTTCGTCGTTTTCATACAGGCGGAGCCCCTCGTTTATGAAATCAAGGAAGAATGGGGAAGTAACCTGATCATCTTCCAATACCACCACCTTTCCATACCGGGAAACTATTTGTTGAACACCATCCAGGATATTGGCAGACAATCCATAGTTCGATTTTCGTTCTACAATGCTGACCGAATTAAAATGTTGAATGGTGCTAAGATAGTTTCTGACCTGTTCTATCTGCTCGCTGGAACTGCCTTCTTTCGGGCCGTCGGAAAATACGATCAGGTCACTCTGAGCCGACAATTTATTTTTTTGAAGCGCTTCAACGGTCTTTCTTGTATGGACAGGTCTGTTGTAAGTAAACAGGGCGATGGGAGCTGGCGTCATTAAATCAATTTTTTTAAAAAACTTGTTTCCGAAAAATCCCTCGTATATGGCACTGGACCTGCAAATTTCGAGATTTTCCATGAGTTTCTGAGAAAGGTAAAGGGGGTCAGATAGTACTTCCTTTCAGAATTGTCGATGATTAGATAGCCGTTCTTTTTCAATTTTGGTATTGCATGCTTAATACATGAAGGCCTGGCCCGACCGTCAACGACGACGACATCGAAATAATTGTCCGGATATGAATCAATGGATTTTGCATATTGCTCAAAATTTTTACCCTTGTAAGCGGGATCAGCAGATACGTAGTCGTCCGGAATTTCGAATCGTTTTTTTTCGAATCCCGGGTCGTTTACGGGTTCTGCCAGAATGTATTTAAAATTTTGGATGGCCTGTTCGTCAAGCTGTTTTTTCATGTTCGAATACCAGGAAGTATCGTGCTCCACTGAAACAACATCCTGAACCCTCGATATCCAGAACAGGGTGGATCCGCCCGAGCCATATTCAAAAACCCTCATATCTTTCCTGGTTATCCCTTTTAAGAACCGCACCGCGGAGAAACTCATCCAGGGGCTTCTGTCGTTCACTGAATTCCGGCCGGGTGCAAGGTGTTCACGCCAGTCACTGTAATATCTGACCGATGAAATAAAGGTGTTCAACCGGGGTTTATTCCAGAGTGATCTCAAGGTTTTTTTCAGGTAAATAAAAGGATCTGGAATGGGCATGAATTTATGATTATGGATTGATAACTGGAATTTCCTTTGTTTTTTTCTGTATGTAGAAACGAATTATAAAATAATAAATGGCAAAATAACAGGCATTGGATGCAATGGAGACAGCGCCCGCTCCATAAACACCAAATCGTGGAATTAACAATAAACTGAGACCCAGACTTATGCAACAAACAAAAAGGCCGGTAATCGAAACAATATGTGTTTTTTCGAAATAAACCAGGTAATTGGTATACAGAGGTGTAAGTGCCGATAAAATCTGTGATACTAATAGCAGTGGAAGAATGTACAGCGTTTCATGATATTTGCTTTGAATTATTCCCAATGAAAGAATAATCCACACAAAAATCTGAATCGAACAGGAAAGCACACCAAAAATCACAAAAAGCCTTATGATCAGTTTTTTTGTTTTTGCTACATTTTTCAGAAGATCCTTTTCTTTCAGGAACAGGGGAAGCCATGCATTTTGAAAAGAAGTGAAAATCATCGGGATCACACCAGCACAGGACACAGCCAGATAATAATAAGACATCTCTTTGAAAGAGCCGTATTTCTCAAGAAAAAATTTATCGCTGAAATTAATAACTATTCCAAATACCGCAGACAACATTACGGGTATCGCGAGTTTAAGACCGGCCAGCGCTATTTTACGACTGAAGCGCGTACGCACTTCCTTTATAAAAATAAAAATGAAACTAAGAAACAGGACCGCTTCTACCAGATAGGTCGTTTCCAGGCGAACTCTGACTCGGTCATGATTTTTCAGGATAAATAAAAAAGCAATTGCGAAAATATTTATACAAATAATCCTCAGAAAATTATACTGCTTGAGCTGCCTTATCTTCTCTGACGTAAATAAGAAATTGGTGAGCATGAAATTACCTATGGAGACAACCAATGCCAGTAGGACGGAACCCCTGTATTCAGCATAATGAATCTGGTTTTTGAACAGGATTTTTACAAAGACAAAATCCCAGTTAAAGAAGTAAATCGGGAAAATGACCAGGGTCAGGGTTACGGCCAGCAGACAAAAGATAGTAAATAAAAGGCGTCCCCTGTCTTCTTCGTTTTCAAAATCGTGGTAAAATTTACTTATTGGAATATACAAACCGAAATTCAAAACCACTGAGAAAGTAAAAATGATGGACAGTAGGTAACCATACAAACCGTATTCGTCCTGCGTCATCAGTCTCAAATATACCGGGAGCAGTATAATCCCCGCCAATTTTACCAGAATGTCAATACTGAGAACCGCGAACAGGCGATTAATCAAAAGATTGTCTCTGTATTGCGCTACCCAATTTTTCAGTGATATGGATAATTTTATCGGCATGCCGGTATGAAGATTGTGTGGATGGTTAGCGCTATATGTTCCCTTTATAATTCCTGATTTTCCGGTATAGTTCCAGGTACAAACCCAGAAGGAAACAGCTGCCGAGACCGATCAGTGCGCCGAAAGACAGTGATTTGACAAGTGAATATGACTGCGGCATTACGGGACTTTTGAATTCATCAATTACCTCGACCGGTTTCGAGTTTGTGCTGAGCCAATACAATATGGTTCCCTTCTCATTGATCAGCTCGGCTGACTGTTTGTATATAGTCGAGGGATCGACGTCATTACTATAATAAGTGGTTGTAATTTTTGAGGAAGCCAGAAAACGATTATACTCGGTTTTCAGAGTATCCAATTTTGCCAGCTCTCTATCAGTATAAGCAAGTTTTTCATTATAGAATCTGACCTGGTCTTCTTTGACCCTTTTCAGTGTTGATTTGTTATTCAGGTATTTTTCAATAGCATTTTGAAAAGTGTCTGTCAAAACGGGGTTGTGAATGCGGGCAATAATTTTAAACGGCTGGTTATATTTAGTGGACGTGTCATTTTCCAGAGATTCATTGGATAATCCTGTCATTTCTATGAGGTTGATCTGCCTGGCTTGCTGTTCGCTAATATCAAGTTCGGCAGCTAGTTTCCCCTGGGAGCGCGAACCGATCAGTGCATTCAAAGACTTAATCATTTCGGACAGGGTCTTACGATAGACAGCGGAAGATTCCGCAATCATAGAAACTTCAAAATAGGCCGGCCGGGAGGAATAATAGGAAAATCCCACTGCCAAACCGGTAATCAGTCCTGTGAGGAGAAGCAGTTTGCTTTTCTGGACTACTTCCCCAAACAGATCGATAACCGAGAAAATGGAACGAAGGATTTGAATCGCGATTTTTTTTAATGGGGGCAGGTCAATATGGTCTTCGCTGGGGATGTTTTCTTCGTTCATGTCGATATCTTTCGAAAAATCAGGTAGTTAAGGCTAAAGATGTTTTTTTTAATCCTGTCAAAAGTAGCAAATTATATCAATTATGTTCAAACGATCTGGGGGATCAGGTTTTTGTATGGCCGTAAGTTTTCCTGAAGATGGAGTGACTATGAACTTGAATAAGTTGGCAACAGAAGGCTGACAGTTGATGGTATAGATATATATTTGACGCAACTTATATGAAAAGAATTCAGGGGACTTATTTACTCTTACTGAGCCGGCTATATGAGTTGGTAATGATCGTATTCTTTATTAGCGTCATTTTCTCTTTCAGATTTTTTGCCAGTATCTCTTTAATCGTGATGTCAGCCTTTGCATTATTACACTACCGTCTTAGCGAGGGTAGTTGGTGGAACAGAAAATTCGTAAACTTTTTTAATGCAGGCTGTTTCCTGTATTTTATAGTTCAGGGATTAGCATTATTATATACACAAAATACAAAGGAGGGCCTTTTTATTCAGCAGGTAAACCTGGGGTTGATAGCGATACCGATAGCCGTTTTCTACAGCCAATTGGTTCGGGGGAAGAATTATGGAATGTTGATGAAATGGTACATACGGATATTGTTTACTGCGTCTGTCATTGCCCTGGGTCACGCGTGGCAATTGTATGTTCATACCGGGAATACAAGTTATTTCTTTTATCACCCACTGGTTTATATTTATTCAGGTCATGCGATACAGTATTCAATTATTGTTTTTATCGGGATTCTATTCCTGATAGAAGAAAACGCCAGGCCTGATAATATTAAAAATCGCAAATGGATATTGTTTCTTTTGGTTTACTTCTCAGTTTTTCTATTCCTGCTGACTTCAAAAATGGTTATCGCAGTCTTTTTGATATACATAGTTTACCTGATCATTTGCACGAATGAATTTTTCAGGAAGCCGTCTTACCGGATCGGGGCTCTGGCTGCGATTCTGGTCGCACTAATCATTATTTTCACTACGAACTCTCCACTTCGAAAACGCATCTCTGAGGAAATGCAAAGCAATATTTCGTTTATCGAACAGAATGAATTCAGCCCGGCAGACTACTTTAATGGTATTGAATTCAGGCTGATATCCTGGAGATTTGCATACGAAATATTGAATGAAAATCATGCATGGCTATTTGGAGTCAGCCCGGGAGATGCACAGGATATGCTCAATAAAAAGTACCGAAAACTGAATATGTTTACCGGCGGTTTACCTGATAACCGAAAGGGATACCTGGATTATCATACACACAATCAATTTCTTCAGGCATTACTTGAGACCGGCATACCAGGTCTTGCAGCTTTTATACTTATTTGTGCGGGCATGATACAACTGGCGAAGAAATCTGGTAATCGATCCATGATCGTACTGACCATCTTACTTCTCTGTTATTGTTTTGCAGATGCTGTTTTGAGAACACAGTATGGAATTATTCTCTTTATATTTTTCCCCTTATTTATATTCAAAGGTGGGGAAAGTGGGAAAACAGTCAGTTAATTGTTATAGACTTTTTTGACAGGGGCAAATAATTTTCGATAAATCCGTGTAATAAATCCAAGTTTTAGTTGGGAGAGTGTTTTGGCTATTTGAATAGCGGATATATGTTTCAGATAATAAATCCGATGGCGCAATGTATGCTCCGGGAAATATTTATTTTTAATTTCCATTGTTTCCCGGCATCCGGTTTTCCACGATGAGTCACTTAGACCACCCCACCGCATATTTGCAAGTGTGAAAGGAAGATACCTGAAACGACGTTGATTAACTTTCAGTTTCAACAGCAAATCGTAATCCATAGCACATCGGTACTGAAGATCAAATCCTCCATAGGTCTCATACATTTGCCTTTTCACAAATACTGTGGGGTGGATGATCGTAATTTCCTTACTTAACAATTTCAAATTTCCTTTTTGAATAAATTCTTTTTGGCCGTTCTTCCAAAACTGCACATCTCCAAAACAAATGTCGGCATCACCCATTTCTTGGGCAACCCGATTGAAAGTTTCGGGCTCATACCAGTCATCGGCGTTGATAATACCTATAATATCACCCGTGGCGCGTGCTATTCCTTTATTAAATGCGTCGCTGATGCCTTTGTCTTTTTCGCTGATCCAGAGATATAAATCCTTTTCATATTTTTTGATAATGTTTAAAGAGTCGTCGGTTGAACCTCCATCAATAATAATATACTGAACAGAAGGATAGTTCTGATCTAAGACGCTTCGAATGGTTTGATCCAGATATTTTTCCCCATTAAAAACAATGGTAATGATTGAAATAACAGGAAGTGTCATGATAATTTAATGTGGTATGCTCTATTGGCGAGCCCGGTATATTTTAAATTTTGGATATTGAAAGGCTAATGTCGTACTTGTGTCACCCCCGCATTTTTATCACTGTAACATTCATCTATGCAATCTGCGTACTGATCTATAATTTTTGCCCAGGTAAATTCTTCCCGTATTTTTCGAATATTATTTTCTATCATAGCATTTTCCTTAGCGCCGTGAGAAACTTCTTCCACCAGGTGTTTTACTTCTTCAGCGTCCAGGAAATAGTAGGCATCCTTGCCCAACAAGGATACATTGAATTCATTATTATTTGCCGCGATAAGTGCCCCGCTTGCCATTGCTTCCAGTAATGAGGGATTGGTTCCACCGGCGCTGTGGCCATGAAAATACAAAGTTGAGAAGGCTTTCAACGAATGTAATTTTGCCTTATCATACAAAGCACCTATAAATATAATTCTTGTATCGTACCGGAATTTATTTTGCAGGTAATTTCCGAAATGATTTGTCGGATTTCCGATAACGATCATTTTTTTGTTTGAATTACTGGATGAAAATCCATCAAGTACCATTTCAATATTATTCTCTGGTTCCATTCGCGCAATGATAAGAAAGTAGTTATGCTTTACCAGTCCCTTTTCTTCCAGATCGGATTCCTGAGCTTTACCAGGTATTTCAGCTCCATACGCAATAAAAGTACTCGGTACATTGTATTTACTTTGAAGATATTTTTGAATGGCGAGTGAATCCGCAATAAAATAATCACAAAACTTTACGGCTAGCTTTTCTGCATAAAATAAAAATTTTCGAATCCTTCCGGCATACTTATTTCTCTTCCATTCAAGACCGTCCATATTAATGATGATAGTGGCTTTTTTGGGGTATAGCCTCCCCCAAATCGAAATGCTGGTATATCCTAAGATGAGTAACACGTCAAAATTTCTTTTGCGGGCATCCCGGATGCAGTTGAGATCATATATAAACTGGCCGGCTGTTTTTAATTTTTCTTCCGGATTAAAACAGTGTACAATATGAACACCATTCCATGTTTTTTCCTGGTATGAATGGTTATGGGTGTTATAAACATACACTTCGAATGATTTTTCAAGCAATCCTACAGACAAATATTCAGCGAGTTGCTCAAAACCCCCATACTGATTGGGAATACCTCTTGTGCCCAGAATGCCTATTTTCATTTTATTATTCAACAGTTGGGTTTTAAAGATTCAACAGACAGGGTGTTACATCTGAATATATATTGGAAACTGGTTAAACGTAATTGCTTGTGAATGTGCTGCAGTTCTGACGAATTTTTGATTCATAATTCCGGGTTGGCAAAGGTAGCTTATTTTTAAGGTTATTATGTCAGGCAAAGTCTCTTACATTCTATTTTTGAGTTTGGTTTTTAAATGAATCATGCATGATTTCATCGTTAGCCGGGAAACTGGCAAATTCCGGATTTCCAAAACTTGCAGAATTAGTTTTAAAAATGGGTATAACGATGTTGGGCAATGATACAAAAATCAGGTTTCATTCCAGAAATTATTGGACACATTATAAGGGCAACTGGATTATACATGAGGTTTTACCTGATATCAGATTCGATCCCGATAAGCAAATGACTTTTATAAAAGAAGTTCATTTTAAACATTACCTGCCAAGTGGTGAAGACGTTTTTATCGATGTGGGTGCGGGAATCGGAATGGAAAGCATGTTCTTGAGCAGACAGGCAGATTATAAAGGAAAAATATATGCAATAGAAGCATCACCTTTTACATTTGAATTACTGAAAGCAAATATTCAAAGTAATCATCTGAATAATATCCAGCCATTCAACATGGCCGTATCAGATCAATCCGGAAAAATATTTATTGATGATAGTCAAGTAAATCATATTGCCAATTCCGTTTTCACTGCTAAAGGGACAGCAGTCAGGGCTATAACAATGGATGGTTTTATGGAAGAAAACCAAATTGAAACCGTCGGATTGCTTAAGGTGAATATTGAAGGCGCAGAAAGTCTTTTAATTAGCTCTTTTGAAAAGATTTCGAGTGTGAGGCACGTTGCTATTTCCTGCCATGATTTTTTATATAATCGTTCAGGGGATAAAAATTTTAAAACAAAAAAATCTGTTATTCGCTTTCTGGAAAAGCGTAATTTTGAAGTTACCGGAAACAATACGGGTATTGATTATGTAGATGATTGGATTTATGGATCGAACAGAATGTTCAATCGTGATTAATTTCATAAGTGTAAACACTTATGATTTTTGTGAAAATGCGGTGTTTAAGAAAGAAAGAACTCCCTATTCAATTAATTTGCAATAAACTGCAAAATTAGCCGTTAGGTGGTTTTATATTTATATTTTTTATCTGGAAAGCATCCTTTTCCAAGGTATCTCTGTCAAGTTGTAAAGGGGTCGGATTATTGTTAAAATAGTGCTAAGGAAGCTAAAAAGGCAGGAAATTTGAGTTAAACGGAGCGGTAATAATTGTTGATCGTATAAACCTGATATCTTATGACCACTGGCGTCGTTACCAAGAATTATGTTACACATTATCAGAAGAGTTTCGTAAAGAAAAAGAAGGTAAAAGCCCGTTTTACCGGAATTTTTTACATTATTGGAAAGCGTTTTTTTGATGTCATAGTCTCTTTACTTCTCACCGTATTGGTTTTAAGCTGGCTCATTCCGATCCTGGCTATCCTGATCAAATTGGATTCAAAAGGTCCCGTATTTTTTATTCAAACACGTATCGGATTTCTGGGTATACCCTTCCGCTGCTATAAGCTGCGCACGATGGTAGTGAATCAAGACTCTGATTCTCAACAGGCTATGTATAATGATCAGCGGATTACCCGCCTCGGACATTTTTTGCGAATTACGAGCCTGGATGAATTACCACAGTTCCTGAACGTTATTATCGGAAATATGAGTATCGTGGGACCACGTCCTTTTATGAAGAAAGACGACCAGGAATTCAGTATAACCGTTTCGAACTACCCCCTCCGTTATTGCGCCAAGCCCGGCATCACAGGTATGGCTCAGGTTAAAGGTTATCGGGGAAGAACGGATAACTTCCTCAGCATTTTCCATCGTTATCAATGGGATGCATTCTACATTCGAAATGCTCGTCCTTCCCTGGATTTTAAAATTCTCAGGATCACTGCAAGTCAAACAATTAAAAGCATTTTCTCTTTTAAGACCATTAAATTGAAACAGCTGGAACGTCTGAATTTGAGTGAAACGAAATTTCTTCTGGAAAATCTCAGATAATCATCCCGCCCAGGATTCCCTGTCGAGACTTCGGTATTGGATCGCTTCCGCCAGGTGTACTGTTTTGATTTCCTCCTGATCATCTAAGTCGGCGATGGTTCTCGACACTTTGAGAATTCTGTCATATGCCCTTGCAGACAAATTCAATTTTTCCATTGCGGTTTTTAATATGGATGACCCGGCTTTTTCAATCCGGCATATTTTTTTCAGCAGGTTACTATCCATCTGGGCATTTGCATAAATACCCATTTGATCTGAAAATCTTTTGTATTGTTTTTCCCGGGCCCGAACCACCCGCTCCCGTATAACAGATGATGTTTCACCAGGGTCCAAGGAAGATAACTCATTGAATCCCACTGGAGTAACTTCAACATGCAGGTCAATCCTATCGAGCAGCGGTCCGGAAATGCGATTTAAATATTTCTGGACGGCACCTGGCGGGCAACTGCAGGCTCTTTCCGGGTGGTTGTAGAATCCGCATGGGCAGGGATTCATGCTCGCTAACAACATAAAACTCGCGGGAAAATCGATGCTCATTCTGGCCCGACTGATATTCACCCGTCTTTCCTCCATGGGCTGGCGCATTACTTCCAGTACTGACCTCCTGAATTCCGGTAACTCGTCCAAAAATAAAACACCATTATGAGCCAGTGAGATTTCTCCGGGCTGGGGGATTCCGCCTCCTCCAACCAGCGCCATATCAGAAATAGTATGATGTGGTGATCGAAAAGGGCGACGGGCAACCAGCATGGTATCGGGCTGTAACTTTCCCGCCACGCTATGGATTTTCGTTGTCTCAAGTGCCTCCTGCAGATTTAAAGGTGGGAGGATCGTAGGGATTCTCTTGGCTAGCATAGTCTTACCAGACCCTGGTGGACCGATTAGAATAGCATTGTGGCTGCCTGCTGCAGCTATTTCAAGCGCCCTTTTGATATTCTGCTGACCGCGTACATCTTTAAAATCGATATCAAAATGATACTGATTCGCAAAAAAATCCTGCCGGGTAATGGAATCCGGGGGTTCTATTTGAAGTCTGCCATCTAAGAACTCAACTACTTCACGGATATGTGAAACCGGGTAAACAGCCAGTTGATTTACGATGGCTGCTTCCGCTCCATTTGATTTTGGAACAATAAATCCGTTAAATTTTTCTTTGCGTGCCTGGATCGCCATAGGAAGTACTCCTTTCACGGGAAGTATATTTCCGTCCAGATTTAGTTCACCCATTATGATAAGTTGCTTCAGAAGGTCAGGGTTTTTTATCTGGCCGCTACCAGCAAGGATTCCGATCGCAATGGGAAGGTCAAAAGCTGAACCGGACTTGCGGATATTTGCCGGGGCCAGATTCACAAGTAGTTTAATTCTGGGCATTAAAAAGCCATTCGTTTTCAAAGCGCTTTCTATGCGTTGAAGACTTTCCTTAATGGCATTGTCAGGTAATCCTACTATAAAGTAATTCTTACCCTTCATTACATTCACTTCTACTGTAATTGTTATGGCATCTACACCATACACTGCACTTCCAAAGGCTTTGACAAGCATGGACTGTTTACCGGTAAGTTAAACCGAAGAATGAGGCAAGGCAATTACCTATTCGTGGAATTCGGAGTATGATGAAAAGAAATTCTATAAATAGGGTAGCCTAGACTAAATACCCCGAAATACAGGGGATCTTTTTTCCAGAAAAGCTGCAATACCTTCCTTCACGTCTTCCGTGGCAAAGCATTCTCCGAAAAGTTTGGTCTCAAGCGAGTATCCATCGCTTTTACCATCGGCAGCATTTACTGCGGCAATTGATTTGCTAATCGCCAATGGAGCTTTGCTGATGATTTGAAGGAGGATGGATTTTGTTTTATTCATCAGTTCTTCCGGTGCTGTTATATGATTAACTAATCCATAGTGTAGTGCAAGAGTGGCATTTATAGGATTTCCTGTTAGTATGACTTCCAAGGCTGGTCCCTTTCCGATATATCTTGTTAAACGCTGGGTTCCACCGTAACCTGGAATCAGTCCGAGGTTGATCTCGGGCTGTCCGAATTGAGCTGTTTCATTACATATTCTGAAGTGGCAGGCCATTGCCAGTTCACAGCCGCCGCCCAATGCAAATCCATTGACTGCAGCGACGATTGGCTTGGGTGCATTTTCAATCTTGAAAAATACATCCATGCCCTGTTTTGCAAGCAATATTCCTTCCTCTTTACTGAGCCCTGCAAATCCACGGATGTCAGCACCCGCGGCAAAAGCCCGATTACCAGAGCCGGTAATGATGGCCGCATGAATAAGCGGGTTTTCGTATACTTCGTCAACTGCCTCTCCCAATTCGCGGATGACGGTCTTATTCAATGCATTTAATTTGTCGGGACGATTGATTGTGATAATGTAGATTTTGCCCACCAGTTCGGCTGATATCGTTTCGTACATATGATTCATTTATAGTTATCTCCTGTTCTCGATGACCCAGTCCAGGATGTAAGTTGAAATATCTGTAGTCGGGGTACCGGGTGCAAATAGTTTTCCTACGCCAATCTCCTGTAAACGAATCCGGTCCTCCTCAGGAATAATCCCTCCCCCCGTTAGTAATACATCGGTTAAATTATTTTCTTTCATCAGGTTGATGATTTTTGGAAATACAGTCATATGTGCACCGCTCAATATACTGATGCCAATGGCATCAACATCTTCCTGAATGGCGGCATTTACAACCATTTCAGGAGTCTGGCGAAGACCCGTATATATGACTTCCATCCCGGCATCACGCAGGGACGTGGCAATTACTTTTGCTCCCCGGTCATGACCATCCAGTCCTACTTTGGCAACCAGAACCCGGATCGGACGTGATAAAGATTTGTCCATGACTCAAATTTACGCAACTGTTTTCTCGGAATGATGAATTAATAACCTAGTGTTTTTTTTCGGTGAGCACGGAGTCTATCCGAGAAATTTTTTTTAAATGTTTCACTAGCTCCGACCAACAGGACAATCGCTGTTCCATTTTCTCTCGTATAAGGATTTGTTACGCGTCCGTAAGTGTGGCCTTCGGAAACTCCCTGATGAAATCGTAATTCATTTCATTGGGATCGCTTTCTAAGAATACAAGGTTTTGAGATGTAAGTGTGTCTGGTAGGGGGAACCTCCATAAAGCCCAAAGCAGGAAGAGCGCCTTCTGCAAGGTAAAGTAACTCGTCGCCGTGTGTTTCGTAATCTACCAATCTCCTGTTTGGTCAAGTAGGTTATTGATTCGTTTTTTTGATTCCTCTTTACCCAGCAGGGAGGCGATTTCAAAAACAGGTGGCCCCATTTTTTCACCAACTAACATAATACGAAGAGGAAGCTGAAGCTCTCCGGGTTTAATGCCCTGGGAATTTGCCAGTTCTTTAAAAACCATTTCCAGGTTGAGGGCGTTCCAATCACTGATGCTTCCGAAAGCATTTGAATAGGATTTAAAGAAAGAAGTTTTGGCGACATTCCATTTAGGTTTCAGGGCTCCCAGGTCCCATTGTTTTGGCGCGGAAAAAAAGAACCTGCCCTGAGTGTAGAACTCTGGTAGCAAATGACAACGGTCCCTGATCAGCATGATAACAGATCGGAGATATGATTCATCCGGTATCCTTACCTGTTGGTCATTATAAATTTTTCTGACTAGCCCGCTTAGCTCATCTACGGATACTTTTCGTATCCATTCCTGATTAAACCATTTCGCTTTTTCGTAATTAAATTTAGCGCCGGCCTTATGCACACGTTCTATGGAAAATTTTTCCTTCAGTTCTTCGAGAGAATAAATTTCCTGCTCGGTTCCGTCATTCCATCCGAGTACGGCCAGCATATTCACAAATGCTTCCGACAGAAATCCCTTTTCACGGAAGCCTGAAATGGTTTCTCCCGAAACAGGATCAGTCCATGCCATGGCAAAAATTGGAATGCCCAGTCGTTCGGAATCCCTTTTGCTGAGTTTACCATTGCCATCGGGTTTCAATATCAACGGGAAATGAGCCCAGGCAGGCATATTCTCTTCACCAAACAAATATCGCCACAATAAAACATGCACGGGGGCACTGGGCAGCCATTCTTCACCACGGAAAGCATGGGTAATCTGCATCAGAAAATCATCTACCACTACGGCGAGGTGATAAGTCGGCATACCATCAGCCTTCAGCAGAACCTTATCATCGACAAGAGATGTATTGAATTCAACCCGTCCGCGAATCATATCGTTTAAATGGAGGACTTCATTTTCGGGCATTTTAATCCTGATAACATAAGGTGTTTTGGCCGTCAATAATTTTTCCGTCCCTTCCGATCCAATACTGAGCGAATTGCGCATATACATGCGGGTTTGATGATCATACTGGGGAGAAGGATTGGTTTCGGTCCGGTGACTGGTTCGCATGACTTCCAGTTCTTCTGATGTATCGAAAGCGTAATAGGCGTATCCGTCTGTGATTAGCGTTTCGGCATATTCGCGGTAGATTTTTTTTCTTTCACTCTGGCGGTAAGGTGCAAAGGGGCCGCCTTTTAACGGACTTTCATCGGGTTCCAGCCCGCACCAGTTCAGGGTTTCGTAAATATACTCTTCTGCCCCGGCCACAAAACGGCTCTGGTCTGTGTCTTCGATGCGCAAAATGAAATCCCCCTGATGTTGTTTCGCAAACAGGTAATTGTATAATACGGTACGTACACCACCCAGGTGCAAGCCGCCTGTGGGACTCGGTGCAAATCGCACCCTGACCTTTTTTTCCATGGGAGGCAAAGATAATCAAAGAGGCTGCAACCCGGATCAGGGTCAAAAGGCAGGGGCGTATTTTTGTTAAAGCCCATGCGCCCCGTTGCAATATGATCACTGAAATAGTATATTCACCTGTGAAATTTTACGTAACCATTTTATGCTTACTGCTCTGCCAGATTCTTCGCGCCCAGGAGATAACATACGACAATGTATCTGTTGACTATGATTCAGCCATTGAGTATAAAAACCTCAGGATAATACCGATCCGCCCGAAAAATGGATTTGGAAATAATGCACCCCATGCTATTTCCCTGAGCCAGGCAGTGAAACAGGGGATTGCGACCATTTCTGAAAGAGGTACCGCTTCGACCGAAAATGTACATTTTCTGCGAATCAATAATCATTCAGATCAGATGATTTATATCTCATCCGGCGAATTGATTTCGGGTGGCAGGCAGGACCGCATCTTTACCCAGGATACTTTGTTAGAACCAAATGGCAGGGACCAATACGTATCTGTTATGTGCGTCGAAGAACTCAGATGGAGTGACAAGGAGAAAAAGTTCTCTTATGAGAATTATGCAAATCCGGATCTGCGAAAAGTTGTAGATATAAATAAGAATCAGGTGTTGATATGGCGGGAAATTAACCGGCAATTGGGACAGGGTCAGATTCCCAGTAAAAGTTCAGCCTATCTGTCGAAGATAGCCGACAAGAAAATGATGCAGCTGAATGATGAGTACTATAATTTCTTTAAAGAAAAATTTAAATCTGCCGATAGTGCAATTGTTGGATTTGTTTGCATGAGCGGAGACAAAGTGATTGGTGCAGATATTTTTGCTTCAACCTATCTGTTTTATAATCAGCTTGATCCTTTATTAAAGGGTTATTGTGACCAGGTGGTATATACAGGAAAACCTCTTACGATCACGCGCGAAGAAGAAAAAAATCTATTTAGATAAACTACTGACGGACAAAACCACGCAGGAACAGTTTATAAGGGAAAATGGTAAGATCTTCCGCCAGCAAGGCCAGGTTATACATATCAATAGCTTCTGAGTAACTTTGGTCATGTTTTATTTTACAAAAACGCCCTTCTGGCTGAAAATGCTTTATCCTACCTGCCTCTGGAATTATAAGACGGAGGGAAGGCAGAAAAAAATCTTTCTCAGTTTTGATGATGGTCCACATGGCGCAGCTACTCCTTTTGTGTTGGATGAACTGAAGAAATGTAATGCCAGGGCGACTTTTTTCTGCATTGGGAAAAATGTGCAGGCAGAATCTTCTCTTTATAAAAGAATTCTGATGGAGGGTCATCGGGTGGGCAATCATACCCAAAATCACCTGAATGGATGGAAAACAGATAACAAAACATATTTGGAGAATATTGAAAAAGCACGGGAACTCATCGATTCGAACCTGTTCAGACCACCGTATGGAAGGGCCACCGCTTTTCAGATACGGAATCTGATTGATAAATTACATTATAAAGTAGTGATGTGGGATATATTGGCGGGCGACTTTGATCCTAAAGTAAATGGAATGCAGGCAGCTAAAAGAGTCATTCAAAATTCGAAGTCCGGAAGTATCGTAGTCTTTCACGACAGTGCTAAGGCATTACAGGTTTTACAAGTTGCTTTACCTATTGTATTAGCGTATTTTTCCGGTGAAGGATTCTCTTTTGAAACAATAAAATAACTTATGAAAAGTAGGAGATATGTAGTCACAACGCAATTAAAAAAAATTGGGCCGGGGTAGACACCCTGGCCCGTTTTTAATCCGTACCCTATGAAAACTGATTTAAAGGTAGAACTTTTTTTGATTCACCAAACATATTTCACAGATAACCATGGGAATACATCTGCTCAACCTCACAGGAGGACGAGCCATGTATGGCAAAAGTTGTGGTTTAAAATTGGGCCGGGTGTTTGCCCGCGCCTGCTGTTTTTTTTAAAAAATTCACCTTTTTCAGGAGGAGACTGATCTCAAATTTTACATGGAACTGATTGATACACATTGTCATTTATATGACCAGGCGCTGGCAGGAGATATTGAAAATATCATACAAAGAGCGGCGTCTGCCGGAGTAACCCGGTTTTATCTTCCGGCAATTGACAGGCAAAGTGAAGCTTCTATGTTGGAGCTTGAAAAGCGTTATCCGGACATTTGTTTTGCCATGCAGGGTCTGCACCCCTCTTCGGTGAAATCTGACTTCAACGATGCCCTGCAGCACGTTGAGCAAAGTCTTGCTGGCAGGCAGTTTGCGGCGATTGGGGAAATCGGTTTGGATTTTTATTGGGACCGTAGTTTTGAAAAAGAGCAATACCTGGCTTTTCATCAGCAGGTGGAATGGGCGATGTCCTTAGACCTGCCCATTGTAATCCACTCCCGTAATTCTATGGAACAGACCATTCGGGTAGTCCGGGAGCACCAGAATGGTAATCTTCGCGGCATTTTTCATTGTTTTAATGAAGATGAAAATTCAGCTAAGGAAATAGTCGCACTTGGATTTTATCTCGGTATTGGCGGCACGGTTACTTATAAGAAAAGTAAACTGCCCGAAGTTTTAAAATATATAGCGCTGGATCATATTGTTTTAGAAACGGATGCACCCTACCTGCCGCCTGTACCCTATCGGGGTAAACTAAACGAAAGCAGTTACATCGTATATGTAGCCCAAAAGTTAGCAGAGATCAAAGACATAAGTATTGAAGAAATTGCAGACAAAACTACGGACAATGCAATGAGAATATTTCATAACCAACAAGTTGGCTGAGTGCCTGATACCAATGTTGACTGCGGTTGCCGGAAATTTAAAAAGATTCGAAACCTATGTTTCGAAGCCTTATTTTTGCGGTCCCTTAAGCGGAAGGAGAGGTGTCCGAGTGGTTGAAGGAGCACGCCTGGAAAGTGTGTATAGTGGAAACGCTATCGCGGGTTCGAATCCCGCCCTCTCCGCAATAAGATAGTCTAAGAAAGAATGTATATATCTTCTGCGATTTCGCAAATTGGCTGTACATTATTCAAATTTTAAAATCCTCAGATTTTCTTCTTGCTTTATCCATATCCGGGCTGTGATACAGGACTTCGGGAATAGTGGCCAGCCTGGACGGATGCACCTGATCACCCAGTCCGTAAAATTTTTGGAAACTCATGATCAAAGGTTTCCATTTATCAGGGTTTACACGATTGAAAGAGCCTTTCATCAAAATAGTTTGATCCAGATAGACACGCAAAATCCGGAATTCCATCGTCAATGTTTTTCCATTCTGATTTTCATCATCTTCAGCTATGGAATGAATTGCCTGCAGTTTCGCCTCCATTTGAACCGGGCATTCTTGTATCCTGGGTGCGGTAATCGTCTCTGAAGCGACCTTTGTCAGGTTTGCAATTCCGAATTTATCCTTCACGTGGTGGTAACCTTTTATTATTTTTCCTTTCGGAACGGGATTTGATCCGGTGGTCATTGCAAGCCTGTTAACCGCTGATGCTTCGTGCACCGATGGCAGGTTCAACGTACATGATTTGTTTCTGATAATATTATGGGTGGTTTTTGAGGCAGCAGAAATACCAATGATACAACGCCATCCAAGCCAGAATATGGATGATATGGGTGCTACATTGAAACTGCTATCTTCATTGCAAGTGCTTATCAGCACTACCGGTGTTCCGAAATACAAGATTTCAGGTTCGCTTTGTACATGCATATTTTTTGATTGATAATACAAAACTAATGTCGCGTCGGAATTCATAAAACCCGTTTCTTGCGGATATCTGTTCAAGATCGCATGGTGAAGTATTTGTAATGGCAATTTTTATGTCGGCCAGCCTATAGACTGGACGGTTGGCACCAGTGATTTTTCAGGCAAGATGGTGATGCTGATAACAGCCTCTTCGGATGGAAAATTTGGTCACTCGAGCCTGTTGGAAACCTTACGCGTTATAGAAGCCATCGTGCCACCGGATATTCAATTGTTGATCCCATTTGCAAAAACAAAGATTCATAAGAATGCCGGTATTACGGATTCTACGACAATGGCCGATGTAAACGTCTCTTTGAATAAACTTTATAATATGTTATCGGAAGGATATGTAGAAAAATATTAGCCTAGACCTTCAATGTTTTCTTCAATAACAAATCCGTTTGCTCATCATCACCGAGTTTGAAAATATGTTTACTAAATTTCTTAAACCCGTTTTTTTCATAAAAGCGGATCGCAGGCTCATTATTTTCCCACACGCCCAGCCATAAATATTTTGCCTGGCAAGTGTTTGCTAGCTCTTCAGCTTTCGAAATAAATGTTTTACCGATGCCATTGCCTTTAAATGCTCCTTCAATATAAATTCTTTCAATTTCAACCGCCTGATCGTTCGGTAAAACAGTTTGTGCAGAGCCCTGGTTTATTTTAAGATATCCGACCGGCGTTCCCTCGTGCATGGCAAAAAAGAATGTTGAATCCCGGTTTAATATTTCAGCAGTTAACTTTTCACGCGTAAAATGATTATCCAGGTGGAATTTCATATTCTCTGCTGTATTCAATGCAGCAAATGAATCATAAAAAGTTCTCTTCGAGATTTCCTGTAAAAGAGAGAGGTCCGCTAATACAACCTCAACAATCTGAATTTGCTGAATTTCCAAATAGAACCGGAATTATGCGGACGCCTTTACGGGAGCTACCAGTCTGAATCCGTTCCCATGAATGTTTACGATTTCAATATTGGTATCGTCACGCAGGTATTTTCTGAGTTTGGCAATATATACATCCATGCTGCGACCGTTAAAATAAGTGTCACTTCCCCAGATCTTTTTAAGCGCCGCTTCCCGTGGCAGCAAATCATTCAGGTGTTCGGCCAGCATTTTCAACAGCTCATTTTCCTTTGGAGAAAGTGTTTGTGTTTGACCGTTATGAACCAGCTGCCGGAGTTTCGGATGGAAATGATAGGAGCCCAGATCAAATTCCTTATTGTCAGCTTCTTTATTCAGATCGTCATTTCTTTTTAAGATAGCACGAATCTTCAGTAACAACACTTCACTGTCAAACGGTTTGGTGATATAATCATCGGCGCCGAGTTTATACCCCTGGATTATGTCC